>JAGKTB010000004.1:0-3610 GCA_018993145.1 Flavihumibacter sp. | reverse complement strand
CGCCGGACGAACCAGGTAATCCAAATGGGGGTCAGGGTGGAGATGGAACCATCGCCAAAAACGTGGGACATCAATATGTGGCAGGGTGGGACTGGATCCAGCCAATCCGCGACCGGAATACGGGTATCTGGGATAAGGTCTTCATTGAAAAGACCGGTACAGTGAATTTGCAGAATCCGCATATAGTAACCCTGGTGCCTGGTAAGAGAAAGCCAGCTGGGGATCAGCAACCTGCCATTTTGAAAGTATCCGCAGAATTACAAAATACAGGGTCAGTGCCTCTTACCGGAATTCTGAGATATACGATTGATGGCAAAACCGTATCAAAATCAGTTAGCGTTAAACCAACTAGTACAACCGAAGTGACATTGCCAGATTATTCTCTCGCAAATCCCAAACTCTGGTGGCCTAACGGTTATGGAGAGCCGCATTTATATCCGGTGAAACTGGAATTCGTGGCGGGAGGAAAAATATCTGATCGGGAAGAAATAAAAGTGGGTGTTCGGGAAATCACTGCCGACTGGAATATTACTACCAGGAGCAAGCAGATCTTTGTAAATGGACAGCCGGTTTTCATCAAAGGAGGTAACTGGATTATTTCAGATGCCATGTTACGCTTCAGTGAAGCACGGTATGATGCCGAGATCCGCTTTCACCGGGATATGAACCTGAACCTGATTCGCATCTGGGGTGGAGCCATCAGCGAACGTCCGGAGTTTTATGAAGCCTGTGACAAATATGGAATGTTGGTGATGCAGGACTTTTGGGGTTCTGGAGATTGTAATGGCCGCTGGTTGGATCCCATGAAAAAAGACGATCAGTGGACCAGAAGAAAGTATCCGGATGATCATACCCTGTTTTTGGTTTCAGCAGCGGATCAGATTAAAATGATTCGCAATCATGCATCATTGGCGATCTGGTGTGGTGGCAATGAGATTACACTGCCTCAGGATATTCAAACGCCGCTGCGCGATTCTATTCTGCCCAAACTGGATGGAACACGCTGGTTCGTGGACTATAGCAACTCCGATGATATGTCCTATAATTTCCTCGGGGGTAATGGTGATGGTCCCTATGGTATCCAGGACATCAAAACATTTTTCAATCACCGCACCTGGCCTTTTAATTCCGAGATCGGATCAGTAGGTGCAGGGGATTATGCATCACTGGAACGGTTTATCCCTTCGCAAAACCTGGTACCACCGGTGTATAAAACTGAAACCCGCAGAGAAGCGGTGGATTCTGTTTGGGAATATCATAAATACATCGGGTACGGAAAATATATAGATGCTTATGGTAAGTCCTCCGATTTGAAAGATTGGGGACTTAAGGCGCAACTCGTGAACTATGATCAGTACCGGTCCTTGATGGAGGGATTCAGTTCACGAATGTGGGACTGGTATACGGGAGTGATCATCTGGAAAACGCAGAATCCCTGGACCGCTTTACGCGGCCAGATGTATGATTATTACCTGGATCCCAATGCCTGTTTGTATGGTTTGAGACAGGGAGGAGCGCCAGTCAATTTCTTCTACAATCCTGCAGATACAAGTTTACATCTGATCAATAATACATTTGTTCACCAGTATGACCTGATGCTGGTAATGAGCCTGTTTGATAAAGATGGAAAGGAGCGTAGCCTGGGGCAGGTCTTTGCGGAGATTGGTCCGGCTACCACCCGTAAAGTCATGGATATAAATAGAGCAATTCGCGAAGCCGCCAAAACGGAAGGAGTTTTTCTGAGTCTTAAAATTTTGAATCTGGATAAAAAAGTCGTTTCTCAAAACCTGTATTGGCTGCCGGATTCAACCGGTCAGTACAGTGGGCTTGCTAATATGAAAAAGGTTCAACCGGAGATCAGTGCCTCAGCAATTCAAAAAGGTAAAATAGCAGTAAAGATCAATGCTCCGGCAGG
The DNA here is from genome assembly GCA_018993145.1 of Flavihumibacter sp. GTDB lineage: Bacteria > Bacteroidota > Bacteroidia > Chitinophagales > Chitinophagaceae > Flavihumibacter. Next base: position 1,695 of record JAGKTB010000004.1, on the reverse strand, counting down.
TGGACCGATCTCTTTTTTCAATCGCTTGTCGTTAGTTGACCCCACTACTAAAAAACGCATACTCCCGGTATTTTATGAAGATAATTATGTATCGCTGTTGCCAGGGGAAAGCAGAACAGTGGTATTAGACTATACCCCAACGAATGGTGTGAAGCCGATGCTTGCCCTGGAGGGATGGAATATGCCTGAACAGTTTATTTCTATAAAATGAAAAAAGATGAACGTCATGATTTTTAAGTGGATACTGTTGGCAGCTTTTCTGTCTGAAATAAATGGAGAACTGACAGCGCAATCAACCAAACCCAATGTCATAATAATCTATTCTGATGACCAGGGGTATTCTGATCTGAACTGTTATGGAGCGAAAGATTTACATACACCGCATATAGATAAACTGGCAAAACGCGGGGTGCGCTTTACTGAGTTTTATGCAGCGGCACCTGTATGTTCTCCTTCGCGGGCGGCATTGTTGACCGGACTTGTTCCCCAACGTGCCGGATTGCCTGGTAACGCCTCCTCTACAGCAGGAGTGGCTGGTATGCCAACTGAACAATACACAATGGCTGAGTTATTTAAAGCAGGAGGCTACAAAACCGCTCCTATTGGAAAATGGCATATTGGGTATACTCCGGAAACAATGCCTAATGGCCAGGGATTTGATCACTCCTTTGGATTTATGGGAGGATGTATTGATAATTATTCGCATTTTTTTTACTGGGATGGTCCCAATCGCCATGATCTGTGGAGAAACGGAGTTGAAATTCATGAACCAGGAAAATATTTCCAGGATTTGATGGTGGATGAAGCAGCCAACTTCATGCGGAACAATCGGAAGAATCCATTCTTCCTATATTTTGCCTTGAATACACCACATTATCCATTACAGGGGGATACCAAATGGCTGGAGTACTATAAAAATCTCCCTTCTCCCCGCAAGGAATATGCAGCTTTTGTTTCTGCCATGGATGAGCGGGTGGGGGCATTACTGGCAAAACTGGATGAATTTGGATTAACAGAAAACACCATCGTGATATTTCAGTCTGACCATGGCTATTCTGAAGAAGTCAGAACATTTGGAGGAGGTGGAACTGCCATTGGAAAGCGGGGATCCAAGTTTAGCTTGTTTGAAGGGGGCATCAGAGTGCCGGCAATCATTAGCTGGCCAGGGCAGTTACCCATGAATGTTACAAGAGATCAGTTTGCTGCCAATGTCGACTGGTATCCAACACTGGCCGGTTATTGCGGGCTGATACTGCCTGATAAAAAATTAGATGGAAGGGATTTGAGAAAATTGATCGCATCGGAAGCAGTGAAATCGCCCCATGAGCTTTTTATTTGGCAAAGTGGAGGCACAAAAGCGGCGCCACAGTGGGCAGTAAGAAAAGGCGAATGGAAATTATTACATGCTCCTCTGCAATCGAATCCTACGGAACTGGATGCAAATGGACTGATGCTGGTTAATCTTCAGTCGGATCCGGGTGAAAAGATCAATCTGGCCGCAAAATTTCCAAATAAGATAAAAGAGCTAAAGGCGGCGTATCAGGAATGGAGTATAAAAGTTGCTGAACAGTAATTTGCTGGTAAATAAGTGTTGCAATCGGTTAAAATTTTCTGCCTACATTTAACTACCAGCAGGGAGGGCGCCATATGAACCGACTACTTTTGATTCTTTTTTCATTGCTTTTTTTTAGTGCA
>JAGKTB010000180.1:0-3825 GCA_018993145.1 Flavihumibacter sp. | reverse complement strand
AACAACGGCATCCAGGTAAATGAAGGAGATATCCTGACTTTTACCAATACCAAATGCCTCGGCACCCTGGAAAAGATCTACGTTAGTTATCCTAACCTGCATGCCGATGTAGTGGTAGGAAACAGGATCTTTATTGATGATGGTAAAATTGAGGTTGAGGTTACTGAAATCACCGATGACAATGATGTAAAGGTGAGAGTAACAGTTGGCGGGAAATTATCTTCCAAGAAAGGAATCAACCTTCCGGATACCAAGATCTCACTGCCAGCCTTAACCGAAAAAGACCTGCTTGATCTTGATTTTATAATTGAACAAAAACTTGACTGGGTAGCGCTATCTTTTGTAAAAAGAGTAGAAGACCTGATCCAGTTAAGAACCATACTGAATCGTCACCAGAGCAAGACCAAGGTGATTTCAAAAATTGAAATGCCGGAAGCCATCACTAATCTGCGGGATCTGATCCTCGAGAGTGATGGTGTTATGATTGCCCGTGGCGACCTGGGTATTGAAATCCCCATGGAGCAGGTTCCGCTGATTCAGAAAGATATCATCCGCAAATGTATGCACCGTGCGAAGCCGGTAATTGTTGCGACCCAGATGATGGAAAGCATGATCGACCGCGTGAAGCCCAATCGTTCTGAAGTTACCGATGTGGCCAATGCAGTAATGGAAGGTGCAGATGCAGTAATGTTAAGTGGAGAAACCGCAACCGGTCAGTATCCGGTATTGGTTATTGAAACAATGAGTAAGATCATTCGCGAAATAGAAACCAAAGCCTATTATTACAACCGCGAAGAAGACCTGACTCCACAGCCCCACTCTCCTTCTTTCCTGAGTGATGCGATCTGTTACAATGCCTGTAAGATTGCCAAAGATGTAAATGCTCATGCACTGATCGGCATGACTCAGAGCGGTTATACCGGTTTTATGTTGTCCAGCTATCGTCCAAAATCTCCCCTTTATATTTTCACGAAAGAGCGTTCCCTCGTGAATCAGTTGAGTTTAAGCTGGGGCGTTCGTGCATTCTTCTATGAAGAAGAGGAAAGCCTGGATGATATCCACTCAGATCAGCATGAAATCCTGAAAGAGCGTGGCTTTATCCAGGTTGGAGATGTAGTGGTTAATACGGGAAGTACACCGGTGAAAGAACACCTGCCAACGAATATATTGAAGATATCGGTCGTGAAGTGAGAGGTGAAAAGTGAAAGGTGAAAGATTGTGAAAGGTGAAAGGTGAGAGGTGAGAGGGATTCCCGTTTCACTTTTCACCTTTCACTTTTCACATTGCGCTAGCAATGCCCTGATCTCCTCCGGATCTACTGTCCAGGTTTGAGCACCTTCGCTTAAGGAGGGATTTTTATACTCCATATTGCCGGTTGTTAATTTGCGGGCAGAACTATGGAATTCATTTAATCCGGTTATTTGCTGCAATTGTGCAATATTGCCCGAGCGGATGCCCGAGCCTGGTAAGATGATAATCCTTTCTTTCGCCGCCTTGATACAGGCCAGTAAGGAACTCAATCCCTCCATCACCGTATTGGCCCCTCCGGAAGTCAGTATGCGCTGACAACCCGCGGCTATGATTACCTCCAATGCTTCCAGCTGATTGGGTACCTGGTCAAATGCCCGATGAAAAGTAACATCCATCGGATAGGCCAGTTCTACCAGTTTGGCCGTAGTTTCATAATCTACCCGGCCATCGGACTTCAAACACCCCAAAACCACTCCATCCATGCCCAGTTCTTTTGCCAGCTGGATGTCTTTTTTCATTACGTCAATTTCCTCCGGTGTATATAAAAAATCTCCACCCCTGGGACGAATAATAGGAAATACCGGGATCTGAACTGCTTCCCTTGCCGCACGCATCATGCCATAGGATACGGTTGTTCCGCCTTCAGGTGGATTGGCACATAATTCAATCCGGCCACCACCATTGGCTTCAATCAGTTTACAACTGTTTATGTCAAATGCTATGACTTCCAGTAAAATTGACATCAAATCAGATATTTAGCATCTTTCGTATAGGCACCCTCGTTAGTCTGCACTGCGTAGTTAAACCCTTTGATTACGGAATAGGCTCCCACTTCTCCTTGTTTATTAACTGCAATAAACCCGGCCTGCAGGTTTTTGGCTTTTTCAATCCCGTTTCTTTTTACAATACGCTCTACTGCTTTTTTACAGGCTTCTTCCGGCGACAAACCATTGCGCATCATTTCCACAATGGTATGCGTACCACAAATGCGTACAATCTCTTCTCCCACGCCGGTTGCGGTGGCTGCTCCTACTTCGTTGTCAACAAATAACCCGGCTCCAATAATAGGAGAATCTCCTACCCTGCCAGCCATTTTATATGCCATACCACTGGTGGAACAGGCGCCACTCAGGTTGCCCTTCATATCCAATGCAAGCATACCGATGGTATCATGATTATCCTGCTGACCAGGCACCTGCTTTTTTTGTTTACGGTTTCTTTCTTCCAAATGCTCCACTGTAATCATGGGATCGTATTTGGATGTTTTCAACCAGTTCTTCCAGGCTTTTTCTGCTTCCGGAGTTAGCAGGTTCACTTTCTCAAAACCTTCTGATAAAGCGAATTTCAAAGCCCCTTCTCCAACCAACTGAACATGGGGTGTTTTTTCCATTACCAGTCGGGCTACAGACACTGGGTGTAATATATGCTCCAGGCACATCACGGCTCCACAATTACCAAATTCATCCATCACGCAACTGTCAACGGTAACGCGACCATCACGGTCTGGCAAACCACCATAACCTACACTCTGGTCGGTTGGATCGGCTTCTGTTACATGAATTCCTTTTTCCAACGCATCCAATGCTCTTCCATTGGCAGCGAGTATCTTCCATGCTGCAGCATTGGCTTTTTGATTGGGCGCCCAGGTTGATATCACAACCGGCTTGGTTACTTTATTGGTTCCTGAAATACCCGAAAAACCTTGTTTTCCTAAGAAAATTCCGAGTGATCCCAGTATGGAATGATGTAAAAAACGTCTCCTTTCTAGCATATTCAATTCAGATTAGAAATCAAAGTAAAACATTTAACCTATTAAATACTTATCCAATTCTGTACATTTATTCTTTAATTATCACGCTCTGATATGAAGCTGCTTTACTCCGCCCTGATATTGTTTTTTATTTCGATATCATCTGTTGCGCAAACTCCTTTCAGCCAGGACTCCTCCTGGATCCGGGATCATTATCGTAAAATAGAAAATTATATCCCCATGCGGGATGGGGTGCGCCTGTTTACATCCATTTACATGCCTACAGACAGCACCGAGAAACATCCCATCCTGCTTACCCGAACCCCCTATTCCTGTGCTCCCTATGGTACAGAGAACTGGCGCGCTTTCTGGGACACCCATCTAAAATATTACATGCGCGAAGGTTATATCATCGTGTTTCAGGATGTGCGTGGCCGCTGGATGAGTGAAGGCAATTTTGAAGATGTGCGTCCATTCAAAAAGAACAAATCCGCCACTGCTGAAATTGATGAAGCCAGCGATGCCTATGATGCAATTGACTGGCTGGTAAAAAATCTGCCAAATAACAATGGCCGGGTTGGCGTAATGGGAATCTCTTATCCCGGATTCTATACCACCATGGCGGCAGCTAGTGGTCACCCTGCGCTCAAGGCAGTAAGCCCGCAGGCGCCTGTTACCGACTGGTACATGGGAGATGATTTCCATCACAATGGTGCACTCGCTCTGTTGGATGGCTTTCTGTTTTATGCTGGCGGTTTCGGTTACCCCAGGCCGTTACCTACACAAACTCCGCCCGTAAATAAACTCAATATCCCCCGTACTGA
>JAGKTB010000179.1:0-6833 GCA_018993145.1 Flavihumibacter sp. | reverse complement strand
AATGGGCTGGTGTCCAGTCCTGCGAGCAACCACATACTTCCACCAGGAAGTTACGGATCAGTTTTTTTCCTTCGATGCTATGGTACACTTCCGGGTGGAATTGCACAGCGTATAAAATTTCTTTTTCATCCTTTTTGCGAAATGCTGCTATGGGGATGGACTGCGTATCCGCCAGCAGTTCAAATCCGGCGGGGATTTCTTTCACGCTATCTGCGTGACTCATCCACACCTGGCTTTGTTTGGACATACCCTCAAATATGCGGTCATCTTTCAAAATTTGCAGGATTGCCCGGCCATATTCGCGCTTGCTGCTTTTTTCTACTCTTCCTCCGAATTTTTTTGCCGTCAATTGGGCGCCATAACATACTCCCAAAACCGGAAGTCGGGAAATCATGGACTGAATATCCACATCCGGGGCGTTTTCATCATTCACAGAAAAAGGTGATCCTGACAGGATAATCCCTTTTAAGCCGGGTTCATATTCGAAAGGTTTGTGATAAGGGATGATTTCGCAATATACATTGGCCTCCCGTACAGCCCTGGCAATCAACTGGGTATATTGAGAGCCAAAATCGAGGATGAGAATTTTTTCAGTCATGGTGGCGCGAAGTTACAATCTTTTTCCAGCCCTTCAGATTCCGGTAACTTTTAACAGGAACGGGCGTCTAAGACTGTAAATATTTTGTTTTTTTTACTAAATAACCTCACATGAAAAAAATTTTAATGGCTGCTCTCCTTGTCAGTCTTGGTTTCTCCGCCTGCGTATTCTCTACCGGCAAAAAAGTAAGGGGTAATGGAAATGTTACCAGTGCAAATCGTACACCCGGTTCCTTCTCAGAAGTTGAGCAAAAAGGATCTTTTGATGTGGAACTGCTGGTAGGTGATCAACATGCCGTGCTGCTGGAAGGAGAAGAGAATATCATCTCGAAAATTGAAACCTATATAGATGGTTCTACGCTGAAGATCCAGACCGAAGATGGATTTGATCTTCGCCCTACCCGGGATGTCCGGATTAAAGTAACTGCCCCTTCGTATAAGAAAGTGTACTCCTATGGTTCCGGAAATATTATTTCTCAATCGATGGTGAAAAATGATGAGCCTATCGAAGTGGGAACCAAAGGCAGTGGTGATATCAAAATGGAAATCATGGCGCCGGAAGTAACTGCCTCCATCTATGGCAGCGGGAATGTTACCCTCAAGGGAGAAACCAGGAAAGTAACCCTGGAATGTACCGGCAGTGGTGATTTAAATGCGGTTGACCTGCTTTCTGAAGAAGCCAATGTAGATATAAAAGGAAGTGGCAATGCCAGTGTGAACTCCAGCAAAAGCCTGCAGGTGGATGTGAAGGGTAGTGGTGATGTTAGCTACAAAGGAAATCCCTCCATTCGCTCCGATATTCATGGTAGCGGTAACATTAAAAAACTGGATTAAACCTTACTTGTCATAAAACTGCTGGTGCACCAATTTGCCATTGCGATCATAGGTGGCCAGTGAACGGATGCGGCCCTGGGGATCATAATAAGACCAGGTGCCGCTTCTTTTTCCATGAGTATAGGAGCCGGAAGCGCGCAGCAAACCTTTGCTGAGCCAGTGTTCCCAATGACCTTCGCGTAATCCGTTTCTGTAATAGCCAGAGTCTTTGGGTGTTCCATTTGGAAAATAATTCATGTACAGTCCATGATGCAGGCATTCCTTGAAGGGAGCCATATAAGCATTATCGCCTGCCTGCTCATTGATCTGCACACTTGCCAGCACCAGGCTGTCGATGGGGACGGGAGGCAGTTCCTCATGCCTTTTTCCATACAGGTGCCAGAAAGATTGAATTGGGGAGGTTGCCTGCGTGAGTGCATTTCGATCCTTCTGCGCTTCCTGTGCCAATGGCAGCAGCACATGTTTTGGATGTTTTTTTATTTCCTGCTTTACGCGTTGCAGTTTGGTAGCACTGTAGGTTCTGATAAATCTCGGTTGTCCATTGCTGTACCAGCCTTTCCATTCGCCATCAGGAATCCCCATTATGAAATTGCCTTTGTCCCGGATTTGAGCTGAATCAAACCAGCTCTGGTACAAACCATGAGGCAATTTTCGTTTATAGCTTACCGTGAAACGATACCCGTTTGAAGCAGCATTTCCATCCTGTTGGCCAGACCATAACAGCGCAGAGCCACTCCCGATAAGTATCAGCCATGTATAGAGTATTTGTTTCATGGACGCAAGTACTTGTTCAGGCACAAGGTAACAAGCCGATGGTAATCTAGTTCAGGCCTCATTATATTCTAATCTTTCTTAGCGTACCACCCGGTACACAGTGTAGCGGTTATGACCAGGTTCGTCATAGGGAGAATTTTTAAAGATGAAATCCAGTTGCTGACCGGCTGATTTGGCAAAACTGGTATCGGTTGCCTTTTTGTCTTCCAGTGCTTTTTGTAATGCCGGATTTTCTTTCAGGTATTTTTCTGCCGTTTCTTCAAATTCATAGGAGCTGTATCCTTCTTTTTTTCCCAGTATGGGATCGAAAAAATTCCAGGTAACATAGGAATCCATTCCCTGTGGCTCTAATACTTCTACCAAAAACCGGTTGGCTCGCTGGTTGAGAGGAATGTACCAGTCGCCTTTGCGAAACTGAACTTTTTCCTTGTGTGTGCTAACCTTCACATTGATATTCAGGTGATGGCCCTCAAATGCTCTGGAAGATGGTGTGTACTGGTCAATTTTATAATACTCCACTTCCAGGGTGGTATCTTTTACCAGGGGGATCATCGTCACCCGGTTGAGCTGAAGAAGTTCTGCCACTTTCCACCAGCCCTGCGGAAGGATATAGGCCGCTGGTTTGGATACTTCCTGTGCTACCTCATACTGATTAAAGAACCGGACGGTTTTCTCGAAAGGTTTGTTGCGATCGTAATAGAGTCGGGGCAGGCCGGATATACCACTTGGTTTTTTGCCCGCCTCATACCCTTTAAATACCAGGTCGCTCCATTTGTCACGATTCAGTTTCCATTGTAATGCAAATTGATCCGCCTTCTGTTGTTGTTCAAAACTTTGGCGGATCAGCGACTTGATGGTACCAGCATTTTCAGACACGAAACTTACAAAGGATTCCATCAGGGCATAGGTTGCGTCTACCCGTTGCGGATAGGGTTTGAGCATATGGGTTTCGGGTACAAAAGCAAAGCAGTTCCACAGGCTGGCATAACCGCTGGAATATCGCGGGCCTTCCAGGAATTCCGGCCAGCCGGATTCAGGAGTATCACCAAATGCATTCACATAGGGGATCAGGTCGTAACCGCGCTTTTTCATGAGACTGTATAATCCGGGTTCAAACTGTTTATTCATAAACTCGCCCATCACACCTCCCAGTTTATTATGCTGGGAAGCAATCAGCGTCATGATGTGTTGGTAATCCGCGCCATTTGAAACATGGTTGTCTATGAAAACATCCGGCTGGAGATAATGAAAAATCTGAACAAAACTGCGGGCTTCCCGGGTGTCGTTTTTTATAAAATCGCGATTGAGGTCGTAGTTCTGGGAATTGCCCCTGGAGCCAAAAGCAGCCGGACCATTCTGATCCACCCGGTAATAAGGAGAGCGGTTCAGGGCTCCTCCAATATTGTAAACCGGAACAATAGCCAAGGCCACATTATCCGGGATTTTCTTTTTGCCCTGGATCAGGTCGCGCAACCAAAGCATGCTGGCATCAATACCGTCAGGTTCACCGGGGTGAATTCCATTGATAATGAACAGTACCACCTTCTTCTGGCGATGCCATAGAACCGGGTCAGCTGATCCATCGTTTGAATAAAGTGCGAGGTGCAATGGGTGGCCGGCATCTGTGGGACCCATGGTTTTCAATGTCAGGCGACTTGATTGCTTATCCAGTTGCTGGTAATAGCGAATCACTTCCGGGTAGGTGGAAGTTTCTGCTCCTTTCGTTCTTTCATAAGGGGTAGGGGCGAGCTGTGCCTGGGATTGACAGCAATACATAAGAAGGACCAGTAAGATGCGGGGAGCTTTCATTTCCAGTGAATTAAGACGGGAAAATAAACAAAAAAAGGTCCAGTCTGGTGACTGGACCCGTATTTAGGTCAGATAGGTCGGGATCGAAATTGCTTATGCTGAAGCCACAGCGTTGGCACGCTTGGCGAGCTTGCTCTTCAGGTTGGCAGCCTTATTCTTGTGAATAACACCGCGCTTGGCCAGCTTGTCAATCATAGAGATCACGTTCGGCAAAGCTTCATCAACCGCTTTCTTTTCAGTAGTGGCCCTCAGATCACGAATTGCGTTACGGGTAGTCTTACCGTAGTAACGATTTCTATCACGGCGCTTGGCTGCCTGACGCACATCTTTTTTGGTTGCCTTATGATTAGCCATTCTTCTAAATTTTGGACGGCAAAGGTAATGGGAAAACTAAATACTAAAAAATAAAAATTAAAAAAAGTGATGGATATCTGAAAAACAACCCTTTTAACGTTTGTTAAACCGATTTGCAAATTACCGGCTTGAGTGGCTTTCTTCACTTCTTTTCCCGATATTTGCTGACCCATTTTTTACCCGTAAACAGGGCTATCCATATGAAGGATTTTTCGTATATAACCAATTCGTCTCCAGCCTTTATTGAATCACTTTACCAGGATTTTGTAAAAGATCCGGCTTCGGTTGACCCCGAGCTTCGGAAGTTTTTTGAAGGTTTTGACTTTGCAGTAGAACAGGGCCATGTAAATGGAAAGGAACAAGCAGTAACAGGGGGAGCTACTACTCCCGGATTACCTGCTGATCTGGATATCAAAAAGGCAATTGCGGCCTATCGCATGATGCTGGGGTACCGGAATAAGGGGCACCTGATTGCTAAAACCAACGCTATTCGTACACGCCGCGATCGTGGTGCCAACCTGGATCTGGGCTTTTTTGGTTTTACAGAGGCAGACCTGGACAGACAGTTTTATGCTGGCAACAGGGTGGGGCTTGGCACAACCAGCTTGCGGAATATCCTGGCTCACCTCGAAAAATCCTATGCGTCTAAAGTAGGTATTGAATTCAAATACATCAGCGACCAGGGTAAGGTAGATTTCCTGACCAATGCAATGGAAAAGGATTTTCACAAACCCCTCACGGTAAAGCAGGAAGAGCGAATCCTGGAAAAACTCAACCAGGGTGTGATTTTCGAGAAATTCCTTCACACCAAATATATCGGGCAAAAACGCTTTTCACTGGAAGGAGGAGAAACTACCATCGCTGCCCTGGATGCCATTATTAATACTGCCGGTTCTTTAGGGGTTCAGGAAGTGGTAATCGGAATGGCACACCGCGGGCGTCTGAATGTACTTGCCAATATCATGGGTAAAACCTATGAACACATCTTCAGTGAGTTTGAGGGAACTGCAGTGATGGACCAGACCATGGGTAGTGGAGATGTTAAATACCATATGGGATACAGTTCCGATGTGCAAACGCCCGATGGTAAAACAGTGCACCTGAAACTGGCACCCAACCCTTCCCACCTCGAAGCTGTTGATCCGGTAGTAGTTGGATTTGCCCGCGCTAAAGCGGATGTACTATATGGAAGTGAGTACGATAAAATTCTTCCGATCTTAATTCATGGTGATGCTTCCATAGCCGGACAGGGAATCGTGTATGAAGTATTGCAGATGAGCAAACTGGAAGGCTATAACACGGGTGGTACCATCCATTTTGTAATAAATAACCAGATTGGTTTTACTACTGATTTTGATGAGGCAAGAAGTTCGGATTACTGTACTTCTCTTGCTGCAACCGTGCAGGCACCGGTACTTCACGTAAATGGTGATGATGCGGAAGCAGTAGTGAAATGCGTGGAAATTGCTACCCGTTACCGCCAGCAGTTCAACCAGGACATCTTCATTGATATGGTTTGTTATCGCAAACATGGTCACAATGAAGGCGATGATCCGAAATTCACCCAGCCTGGTTTATATGCGTTGATTGATAAACACCCTAATCCGCGTGAAGTATATGTTACCCACCTGCTGGAAAGCGGAGATACAGATGCAAGGCAGATGGCCCAGGAAATGGAAAAGAAATTCTGGAGTGATCTGCAGGATCGCCTGGATGAGGTGAAACAAAATCCACTTCCCTATAAATACCAGTTGCCGGAGAAGGCCTGGAGAAGTTTACGTCGGGCAACTGAAGATGATTTTCATGCATCACCAGTAACTGCTATCAGCAATGCGGATTTTGATTTATTATTTGAACAGTTAATGCAATGGCCTGATGACTTTAAGCCACTTAAAAAAGTGGATAAGATCATCCAGGACAAAGTGAAATTATACCAGGAAGAAGGAAAAATAGATTGGGCTACCGGTGAATTACTCGCTTATGCATCCCTGTTATTACAGGGGCATGACGTGCGGATGAGTGGCCAGGATGTTCGCAGAGGCACTTTCAGTCATCGCCACGCAGTATTGAGAGATGAAGAAACGAATAAGGCCTACAATCGGTTGAGCAGAATTCCCGGTGCAAATGGACAATTCCGGATATATAACTCCCTGCTGAGTGAATATGGCGTGCTGGGTTTTGAATATGGTTATGCGATGGCCAATCCGCTTAGCCTGGTAATCTGGGAAGCACAGTTTGGAGATTTCTGTAACGGTGCCCAAACCATGATTGATCAGTTCATCGCAGCTGGTGAACAGAAATGGAACCGCATGAATGGGGTAGTATTGTTATTGCCTCATGGATACGAAGGACAGGGACCAGAGCATAGTTCTGCGCGGATGGAACGCTTCCTGCAGATGTGTGCAGAGTTGAATATGGTGATTACTAATATTACTACTGCTTCCAACTTCTTCCATGCATTGAGA
>JAGKTB010000178.1:0-3152 GCA_018993145.1 Flavihumibacter sp. | reverse complement strand
GCTCTTCCGATCTTTTTGGCACCGGTTCTGATTTTGAAACCAGCGTCCAGGTTGTGTTCCCGCCAACTGGTTCCATTATATTCTATTGAATAGCGGGGGGCTTTTGCCGGGTTTTTGGTTATGACGTTGATGAGTCCACCCATCGCTTCAGATCCATATAAGGAGGAAGCCGGCCCCTTTACTACTTCGATCCGTTCCACCAGTGAACTGGGGATTCCCTGTAAACCATAAACGGTAGCAAGGCTGCTGACAATTGGCATGCCATCGATCAATACCATCGTATAAGGTCCTTCAAGACCATTTATATGAATGTCGCCCGTATTACAAACATTGCAATTCAATTGCGGACGAACACCATTCACCAGTTGCAGCGCATCAAATAAACTTGGAGTTGGATTTTTGCGAAAGAATTGAGCGGAATATACTTCCACCGGAACCGGGCTGGCAGAACGAACAACGGCCCGCATGGTTCCGCTTACCACAACCGCATCCATTTCTTTTGAAGTGGATACGAGTTGAATTTGAAGCTCTCCTTTTTTCCAGTTCCATTCACGGGTTTCATAGCCCACAGCCGACACCAGCAGTACGGTCCGATCCTTACCCAATTCAACAAGATCATTGAGTGAAAAATTCCCCAGGCTATCCGCCAAAACAGACTTCCCATTGGCCTTTACTTTTACCGTTGCAAACGCTACCGGTAATCCTGTCCCCTCTTCCACCACCTGCACTGAAAATGCTGAAACCTGTGCCTGGCTTGTAATTGAGAGCACCAATAAAACATATCCCACTATCCAGTATCTCATATTTAGTCTTGTCTAAATTTATTTTTAGTCAAATATATATACATTTTTTATTTGTACCACAAAATAAATGATGCTTTTTTCTATACGATTTTGACGAATGGCACGTTATCTGCATAGAAGGTTCTAAAATTTCAATCATGCACTCAAGGAACGCCGACAAATTATTTATCGCAGCCATCTTTACCTCCCTGGTATTGTTTTATGGACTGTTTGCACTGATTTTGGGTTAAGCACCTAGATTTGCGGTATGGAATGGAAAATCCGGCCGATACAGCAAGGGGACAACCCGGAACTGGCCCTGATCGTTCGAACCGCTTTAACCGAATTTGGTGCCAATAAACCAGGCACTGTCTATTACGACGAATCCACTGATCACTTATTTGAATTGTTTAAGACTCCCGGCAGCTGTTATTTTGTTGCGGAAGAAGGTAAGCAGCTATTGGGCGGAGCCGGACTCTTTTCTACGCCCGGATTGCCAGAGGGCTGGTGTGAACTGGTAAAAATGTACCTGCGAAAAGAAGCGAGAGGACTGGGATTGGGAAGAAAATTAATAGCTCATTGCCTGGAAGAGGCAAAACGAAGGGGCTACCACACGGTGTACCTGGAAACCATGCCGGAATTGCGCAAAGCGGTTAAAGTATACGAGCAATTTGGTTTTGAATACCTCAATGGTCCCGTTGGCAATTCAGGTCATTTCGGTTGTGATGTCTGGATGAAAAAGAAAATTTAGCGTTTCCGATAGGTATCTACAATACCACGGGGTGACAAATAGATCTGGAAACCTATTCGTACTACCACACCCCCATCACTTGGAATATCCGAAACCTTGGAATTGACATAGCCCACCAGGGTCTCTATTGCAACGTGCTCATTAACAAATGCGGCTAGTCCAGGACCTATAAAAAAATCTGCTCCGTTCACAGTGGAACGAAAGCTGGGATTATCAAATTTATTGGAGGTGAAAATGTATTCGGATGCGATAAAGGGCTTGAGCTCCTTCTTACCAAAATAATAGCGCACAAAAGGTCCGACGCCAAAAACCGTGGTTTTGTTATCCCCTGTTTTATTGTAAGAAAGTTGAAATACCCCGCCCGCTGCAAAATTGTTCAAGAAGAAATAACCGGCAGCCGGATTCAGGCTAACAGTGGTATTCCGACTGGTATTCAGGGCAAAGCTACCGCCTACCAGCCAATCCTGTTGCTCCGTTTGGGCAGTAACTCCCAGAGCAACTACCAAACCGAATAATAGCAGTGCGATTTTTTTCATAACTGATGGTTTAGGACTTCGTATAATCCACTGAAAAGGTACAACTTTCCGGTTGCCAGTTCTTTACACTGATATCTTTTTCTTAATTTTTTTCCTTTTTGAAAGATCCTTCCACCGTCAATTTCAAAGAGGGCTCCTTCCGGCAATTCCTCCACCAAAACCTGCCGCTGATCCGGATTATCATGATTTCTGAGAATCCGCATCAGGTTTTCGTCTGCACAACTGCTGGTCGGCAGATTGTGAAGACTCTTATTCAGGGCAGCTTCCACATCGCCCGGAAACAATCCTTTTCCCAGAAACTGTTCAAGCAGGTGCCGGTATAATTGCTTCCATTCTTTTCCATGGGATTGAACCCGGTTACCATATTGTTCAAAGGTTACCAGGTGAGCCAGCTCATGGATAAGGGTGATCAGGAATGCATAAGGATTCAGATTGCCATTTACACTGATCCGGTGATTGCGGTTCAGATGTGCATGACGATAATCACCAAGCAGGCTGCGCCGTTCACGGCTTATCGTCAGGTGCACCTTATAATAATGCAGGTAGCGGGCGATCTGCTCATAAGAACCCTCTGGCAGAAAATGAGAAAGCTGGGTAAGCGGGTATTCCTTTTTGGGCATGGATCAGCTCGACTTGCTTTGTTTCAGAACGGATCGCAATTCGATAATGGTATAAACCACGTAGAGCGCCATCGCGCCAAACAAGGCCGGCTTGTTCACATTATTACGGTTGAGGTACATATAAACGAAGGCAGCCAGGGCACCACCAAAGAGTTTCAGCAGCATGCCGGAATACATGTTCCGCATAAAGACATGGGTGGAACTGTTTGCCATGGAACGCAAATGCAACCAGAGAGAGATAAAAAAGATACCAAAGAGAATGAGATTTGCCACCAACAGAACGCTTGTATCGAGTCCGGCTGAAGCCAGGCGTTGCTGAAAAACAATCAACAGGCCATTTACGGCAATAAAAAACAGCAAAAGGGGAAGTAGTGCCTTACGGGAATCAGTTCGTTTTTTTTCCATTCGATTTACCTGCGGTTTCTTTTACCAATTTGAAAATGGTAACAGCAATTACTAGCAA
>JAGKTB010000003.1:0-7368 GCA_018993145.1 Flavihumibacter sp. | reverse complement strand
GATACTATGGCCAAAGAGTTGGGCAGTAGGTTGTCTGCTCCATTCATGACCCTCTCCTTTATGGCGCTGCTGGTAATCCCTGAACTCAAACTCTCTGACCGCGGTCTGTTTGATGGCCGCCAGTTCCGGTTCCTCTGAGAAT
Source organism: Flavihumibacter sp. (assembly GCA_018993145.1). Taxonomy (GTDB): domain Bacteria; phylum Bacteroidota; class Bacteroidia; order Chitinophagales; family Chitinophagaceae; genus Flavihumibacter. The sequence continues at coordinate 7,226 of JAGKTB010000003.1, read as the reverse complement.
TGACCGACGAAAAACCTGTGTTTACCGAGAAAGCTACTGAAATGGCGGGAATCTCCTTGCCAAGGGAATTGCCCTGCCTTAGTTTTACTTAAAATTTGAAACTCATGAACACAGAAAATAGATACCGGAGACAGCGCCCCTGCAGAGGAGATAAAAGTGGTCGTTATGTTTTCGGCATCATGCTGATCATTGTAGGCGGATTGTTATTCGCCAGCAAAGCAGGCTTATTGATACCGCGCTGGATTTTCTCCTGGCCGATGATACTGATTGCAGTTGGTTTTGCGGTAGGTGTTAGCCAGCGATTCAAAGGAACCGGCTGGATCTGGCCCATGGCGATTGGCGCTTTCTTTTTGGCAGATGATATCTTTCCGGAATTCTTTCCCCGTGAATGTTTCTGGCCGGTGTTTATGGTGATAGCGGGACTCATCCTGGTATTAGGCCCCAGGGGCTTTGGCAAGGGCTGGAATAAAACAATGGGAGCTTCCGAAACCGAAGAACAAACTGCCACCAATACTTCAGGTACTGATAGACTGGATGAATCCACCGTATTCGGTACTGTCCGAAAATTTGTGATCTCCAAAACCTTCCGCGGAGGAGAAGTATCCACGGTATTCGGTAGTGCGGAAATCAACTTACTGCAGGCAGATTTTGATACCCCGCCCAAACTGGAACTCAACGCCGTATTTGGAAGTATCCGACTGATTGTACCCTCGCACTGGCAATTGAAAATGGAGAACAATGCAGTACTTGGTGGAGTAGAAGACAAACGTCCGCAGCACAGCATCTATTCTGATAAGATCATGTACCTCGAGGCCAATGCCGTATTTGGAGGAATACAGATCACCACCGTATAAGTCCTTAACCATTAAACCATCCTTATGTCTTATTACCTGGCTACACTCGTTTATGAGATCATCTGCGGTGAAGGCAGACATACACCGCAGTTTGAAGAACAGGTTCGGCTACTCGAAAGCGATAGTAGAACGGAAGCCCTGAAAGCCGCGCATGAAATCGGTCAGCAGGAATTGCTGGTCTGGCAGTTCAACAACAGTGCTAAAGTAGAATGGAAATTCCTGGGAATAAAGGAACTGATCAGCCTTCCCGGATTTTTCCACGGAGCGGAACTCTACCAGCAACACAGGGAAATTGAACACGCAGAAGGCTATCGCAATTTTGTAAAAGACAAGACCATCCAACTACAACACAAACAGGAACATGCCATCGATTCCCTTTAATAACAGATCGCTGCTGATCTTAAGCAGCATCTTTATTTACCTGGTCTGGCAGATCAATTTTTTTGCCCTGCTATCCAACGGCTATTCCTTTTCCATCAGTATTACAGAATCGCTGACCAATTGTTTCTTGTTGGTATTTGTAACAGTTACCCTTAAACGCATCTTCAGGTTTTATACACCCAATGCTACCGGGTTCTGGTCAGCGATTATACTAACAGCCGGGTTTTCCACCCTGCTGCCGATTGCTGCAAAACTGATGCTGAGCTCCATAATCCCGGATAATCCGGCATACGTTGAAATGCTGAATTCCACTATGCAAATCCGGATTGGATTTTCACTGCTCACGGTTACAAGTATTCTCGTGCTGATTTTATTATTTAACATGCTGCAAAAAGAAGAAGCGGAGAAGAAACACCGGCAGGAAATTCAGCAATTGGCAACGGAAGCGGAACTGTTTAAACTCAGGCAACAATTGCAGCCTCACTTTTTATTCAACAGCTTAAATTCCATCAATGCATTAATTGGTACCCGCCCCCAGGAAGCACGCACCATGACAGAGCAACTGGCTTCCTTTTTACGCGGAACCATTCATCAAAAAGAAAATAAACTGGTGGCATTGAAAGAAGAACTGGATCAGATCAATCGCTACCTGCAAATTGAACGTATGCGATTTGGCCACCGGTTACAGGTACTGATAGAATCGGATGAAGCAGAAGCTGAAGCAACCATACCACCGCTGCTGCTGCAGCCCCTTGTTGAAAACGCCATCAAGTATGGTTTGTATGAAACCACCGGCAAGGTACTCATCGAAGTAAAAACAGTCCTCCGGGATAAGCAATTATTCATCACCGTTAGTAACCCTTATGAACCTGAAACACCCACGCGTAAAACCGGCACCGGGTTCGGATTGCAATCCGTACAACGCAGGCTCTACCTGCTTTTCGGAAGAGCTGATTTACTCCAGGTAAAACAGGAGTCCAACCAATTTATCACCACTGTAATCATTCCGCAAGTTTATGTTGAAAGTCCTGATCATAGATGACGAACCACTGGCCTGCAGCCTGGTCCAGGAATACCTGGCTGAGTTTGCGCAATTCCAGGTAACCGGCGTTTGCCATGATGGCTTTAGTGGATTAAAAGCCATCCAGCAGGTTCAACCTGATTTAATTTTTTTGGATGTGCAGATGCCGAAGATCAATGGCTTCGAAATGCTTGAGCTACTGGACAAGCAGCCTGCAGTAATCTTTACCACCGCATTTGACGAATACGCCATGAAAGCATTTGACCAGCATGCGGTGGATTATTTACTCAAACCTTATAGTAAAGATCGATTTCAGAAAGCTGTTCAGAAATTTTTGCAACAACAACCTGGTGCTGCAACTTCAGAACTCCTGAACACTGCGAGCCAGTCGCCCCAGCAACAAGACCGTATCGTAATCAAAGACCAGTCCACCATCCGCATCATTCCGGTTGCACAGGTACACTACATTGAAGCGGCGGATGATTATATCAGGATTGTAACGGCAGAAGGGCACTGGCTCAAAAACAAAACCATGGCTGCAATGGAGCAGCAACTGCCTGCCACTCAGTTTGTGCGAATCCATCGTTCTTACCTGGCCAATGTGCAGGAGATCAGTAAACTATTTCCCATGGAAAAGGACAGTTATACTGCTATACTGAAAAGTGGCAAACAGTTGCCGGTTAGTAAAACCGGTTATCAGAAACTAAAGGAAAAGCTGGGGATCTAGGCATCATTTCCTAACCAGAGTGCACCACCAATAGTATCGCGACTGGCACCTGTAACCGAAGCAAGCACAGTGTACTCTTCTCTCCAGCGCAGTACACCAATCAAGGCCATGATGATAGCTTCCTTGAATTCCACCAGGGTTGGATCCGGGACCTGTGCAGTAATACCCAGCGGCGCGAGTTGCTGTTTCAGACAATCCACCAGGAATCCATTGTAAGCGCCACCACCTGTGATCAGTAATTGCTGTCCCTCTGTTGCAATGCCTTCTTTAGCTGCAGCCTGCTTCAGATCTTTCGCTATCTGAATGGCGATATGCTGGGTATAAGTATGTAAGGAATCAGCATCCGACAATCCGGCTGCCTTCACCAGGGGATAAACCTGTTCGATTCCAAAACTGTTCGCAAGAGATTTAGGGTATTCCTGTGCGTAGAAATCCATCGCGCTTAACCTGGAAAGCAATGCTTCATTGATTAATCCGCTTGCTGCGAGTGCCCCATTTTCATCATAGACTTTTCCGGCATCCTGGGCCAGCATATTGAGCACGCGGTTGGCAGCACAGCTATCAAAAGCTATATATCCATCAGCTTTTTTGATGGAGAGATTGGCAATCCCGCCAATATTCAGCAGAAATGCAGTATCTCCAAAAAGCAGTTTTTCTCCTATGGGTACAATTGGTGCTCCCTCTCCGCCTGCTGCTACATCCATTGCACGCAGATCTGAAATCACTGGCAGCCGGGTTTCCGCGGCAATGGCAGCACCATCGCCCAGTTGGGCAGTCATCCCCTTTGAGGGCATATGAAAACTGGTATGACCATGGGAAGCGATCATATGTACCTTATGTTCAAGGCCAAATTCCTCAATAAAACGATTCACCTGTTGGCCGGTATAATGTCCATATTCGCTGTGCAGCAGCAGGTAATCCTGGGCAGATAAGCTGGTACAATTCCGGAGCTTTTCTTCCCATTCCCCCGGGTAGGGATAGGTAACAGCCTGTTGTACTTCCATCGACCAGTTCCCACCGGTGGCATGAAACTGAACAAAAACGATATCCAGTCCGTCCAGCGAACTCCCACTCATCAAGCCAATAACATTATAGACCATTCTCAAAAAAGTTTTTGATTTACCCGGCAGCCCTTTAGATTTGTCGGGCGGGTGCAAATTACAACGATTGGCAGCTGCAGAAAAATTGGAAAATCATGGTGGTTAATTTAAGCAAGCATTATTCCCTGTTATGTGATTTTGTAAGTGAACTCAGAAATGTGGACATTCAGCATGACCGGATGAGGTTCCGCCGGAACCTGGAACGAATCGGGGAAGTAGCCGCCTATGAGATCAGCAAACACATGGCGCATAAGCAGGTGGAAACCCCCACCCCGCTTGGAACATCGCAATGCAAGCTGCTGCAGGAACAACCAGTGCTGGCCACCATTCTGCGGGCAGGTCTGCCCTTACACCAGGGATTGCTGAACTATTTTGACCGAGCTGATAATGCGTTTATATCTGCCTATCGCAAACACCACCCGGATGGAAGTTTTGAGATCAGCATGGAATATGTATCAAGTCCGGATTTGGAAGATCGTATCCTGATCATTTCCGATCCTATGATTGCCACCGGGGCTTCCCTGGTTAAAACGATCCAGTTTTTGCGGGAGGAAGGCAAACCAAAAGAAGTACATATTGTCTGCGCTATTGCATGTACGGTGGGAATTGAGTATGTTCACCGCAGTGAACCCAATGTGAAGATCTGGTGCGGTGCAATTGATGAGGAACTGACTGCAAAAAGTTATATCGTACCGGGCCTCGGGGATGCAGGCGACCTGGCGTATGGAACCAAACAGCAGGCATAACTGAAAATTATTCCCCGGCATTGGGCAATTTTTGTATTTTACTTATCCTAATTATGAGAATTTTTGTCGGAATACTGCTGCTGTTGGGATGTTCTGCTTCGCCTTTGCTTGCCCAGGATCCACATTTTTCGCAGTTTTTTGCTTCTCCTATGACCCTTAACCCTGCATTTACGGGCAAATTCAATGGGGTAGTCAGGGCTGCAGGCAACTATCGCGATCAATGGCCCGCTATCAGTAAAGCTTTTGTTACCTCTACGCTCAGCCTGGATGCTCCTATCATGAGGGGCCGGCTCAACAATGATACCTGGGGCATAGGTGGTATGGCGATGACCGACCGCACCGCGAATGGTGTGCTGACCGCCAACTATATAGCCTTCTCGACTGCTTATCATAAGGCACTGGATGAAGATGGGTTTCATCAGTTGGGATTAGGCTTCCAGGGTGTATACAGTAACAAACGACTCGATGGCTCTCAATTGAATTTTGAAAACGAACTGGCCCTGGATGGCACCTGGCGCAATCCAAGTGGGGAGGCAGTTGATGGCACCCGCCTCAATGTGAGTTCTATATGTATACATGACCGCTTGTTGTACAGTGGATCAACTAACGGTGATAACAATTTTTATTTTGGTGCTTCAGTGTATCATATCAACCGTCCGCAGGAAAATTTCACCAATGTTTTTTACACCTTGCAGCCTCGCTTAACGGTTCATGGTGGTGGCTATCTGCCGGTTGGCCAAACCAGTACGCTGCATTTATCTGCCCTGCACAGCAGGCAGGCAGGCGCTTTTGAAACCCTGATCGGTGGTGCGGTAGCCTTCAACCTGAACGATGATTTTGAGCGACCCACTGCTTTTTATGCCGGCTCCTGGTACCGGTTCGGAGATGCACTCATTCCTTATATGGGATTTGAATGGACTGATTTTCGGTTAGGCATGACCTATGATGTGAATACCTCCAGTTTGAAAACAGCCTCACAACGTCGGGGTGGAATTGAGATCTCACTGATCTATATCAAACGGCCATCCGAAGGGCAGAAAGAAATCCCCTGTCCGAAGTTCTGATTTCCTATTTCAAATTGTATAAAAACCGGTAAGGCAGGTCCTTGTCTTCTTTCGCATAGTCGATACCGATACGCGGTCCTACTTTAATTTCTCCCGGTATATACGCATCATCCCAGATACTGATAGGTTCAGTTAATGGCAGACCGGTGTGAGCAGTTTTGATTCCAAGTGCTTTGGTCACCAATCCGGGTCCGCCTGCAAGTTTATACAAAGGAACATGCTCTCCTTTGCCCAGCCGCTCGCGAATGACGGCTATACCTTCAACCGGTTCAATAGCCCGGATCAACACCACCTGCGGCATCTCTGCCTTATTGGTAACTACATTAAACAAATGATGAATACCATAACAGAGATAGACATACGCAAAACCACCCGGACCGTACATAATCTCGGTTCTTGCAGTTCTTCTTCCACCAAAGCAATGCGAGGCCCGATCCGACTCGCCTGCATAGGCTTCGGTTTCGCTGATCCGGCCACTGGTGCGGATTCCATCGAATTCAGTAACAATAATCTTACCCAGTAAAGCGCGGGCCATTTCCACCACATCGGCACCTTCAAACCAGGAAAGCGGCAGTTTTGTCATCTTTTTGCGAATGGTCTAGGTTCAAAGTAATAAATTTAGGCGCTTAAATAACCGACTATTGCTGAAAGAACTCATTATAGCATTTGAATCCTTCTACAAGGCGCATCATTTTATTGTGCAGCATAAACTCTGGAGATGGATTCTGATACCCGGCATTATTTACATGCTGCTCTTTGTTACGGGCATGTATTTCTTTATCAGTTCTGCCAATGATGCCGTGAATTACCTGACCAATCTGATTGGCATTGATCGCTGGTTGCAGGAACAGAAAAGTGGGATTCTCAGTTTTCTCTTTATGATGGGAGGCATCATGGTGCAGGTATTGCTTGTGTTTTTCTATTTCTCCTTTTTCAAGTTTTTCTTTCTGATTGTAGGCTCACCCGTGTTTGCTTACCTGAGTGAAAAGACAGAATCAATTATAGAAGGCCGCGACTTCCCCTTTAGTTTTAAGCAATTGCTGAAAGATATCATTCGGGGCATCAAACTCGCTTTGCGCAATCTGCTTTGGCAAACGGTGTATACAGTTTCAATATTGCTGCTCTCCTTTGTTCCTTTGGTAGGTTGGATCAGTCCGCTGATCTCTCTTTTTGTAGAATGTTATTACTATGGTTTCTCGATGGTGGATTATAGTTGTGAGAGAAGAAAATTATCACCGGCAGAAAGCATCCGGTTTATCAGTGAGCATAAGGGACTTGCAATTGGAAACGGGTTGCTTTTTTACCTGATGCATGCCATCCCCTTTTTGGGCTG
>JAGKTB010000177.1:0-5968 GCA_018993145.1 Flavihumibacter sp. | reverse complement strand
GGTCAGAAGCTGGAAGTAAAGGCAGACAGTATTGAAATCCTGGGAGACTCCGATTCGGAGAAATATCCTCTTCAGCCGAAAAAACACAGCCTTGAATTTCTGCGTGAGATCGCACACCTGCGATTCAGAACCAACACCTTTGCTTCTGTTTTCCGGATTCGCCACAGCCTGGCTTTTGCGGTGCATAAATTTTTCCATGAACGTGGATTTTTATACCTCCATACGCCCATTATTACTGCATCGGATGCGGAAGGCGCAGGTGAAATGTTCCGTGTAACTACCCTGCCTTTTGATAATCCACCCCGCAATGAAGATGGCAGCATCAACTTCAAAGAAGATTTTTTTGGCCGGAGTACCAACTTAACAGTAAGTGGTCAGCTGGAGGGAGAACTGGGTGCAACTGCGCTTGGAGATATTTATACGTTTGGTCCAACTTTCCGGGCAGAGAATTCCAATACTACCCGACACCTGGCAGAGTTCTGGATGATTGAACCGGAAATGGCGTTTAGTGATCTGGAAGATAATATGAACCTCGCAGAGGAATTCATAAAGTACATTATCAGGTATGCGATGGAGCATAATAAAGAGGATATTGAATTTTTGGCAGCCCGTCTGGCAGAAGAGGAAAAACAATTGCCGGCGGACAAGCGCAGTGAAATGGGATTGGTGGAGGAACTGGAATTTGTTGTCAACAATGATTTCGAAAGAATCACCTATACCGAAGCAATCGATATTCTTTTGCAGTCAACACCGTATAAGAAGAAAAAATTCCAATTCGAAGTGAAATGGGGCGTGGATATGCAAAGTGAGCATGAACGTTACCTCGTAGAGAAGCATTTTAAAAAACCGGTGATCGTTACCAACTATCCGAAAGAATTCAAGGCATTTTATATGCGCCTGAATGATGACAATAAAACAGTAGCCGCTATGGATATCCTGGCTCCTGGCATTGGAGAAATTGTTGGTGGTAGCCAGCGGGAAGAGCGCTTATCTGTATTAGAAGCCCGCATGAAGGAAATGAATATTCCTGCAGAAGAATTGTGGTGGTACCTGGATACCCGTCGCTTCGGTACGGTTCCGCATGCAGGATTTGGTTTAGGATTTGAACGCATGGTTCAGTTTGTTACCGGCATGGGAAATATCAGGGATGTAATTGCCTTTCCAAGAGCACCCAAAACAGCGGAGTTCTGATTTAATGGAACTATCTATAGTTGACTTTTCAGCCTTCTTCTGCTTCACGGAAGAAGGCTGAATTTTTTTATGGATTCCAACCGTGATAGCATCTCAGAAGAAACCACATCATATGGCTGATATGCAAACCAAGGCTGTGCAAAACAGCAAGCGGGCAGGTGTTGCCCGAAGTAAAAAATTATCTACACGGGTTGACTTAACTCCGATGGTCGACCTCGGTTTTCTGTTGATTACTTTTTTTATTTTCACGACTGCCCTTTCAGAACCTATGGCCATGGGTTTTAAGTTGCCAGCTGATGGGCCTGCAATGAATGTTGCGAACAGCGCCACACTAACCCTGATACCATCAGATAATAATGAGATCTACTATTTTCATGGTCAATTAGCAGAAGCAATTCAGAATGGGCTGTTTGGAAAAACCGGTTTTCAACCGGCCGGAGGAATTGGTGATCTGCTTCGTGAAAGAAGAAAACAGCTAACGGCGATGAATAAGGTAAAAGATTTTACGGTGCTGGTGTATCCGGACAAATCAGCTTCCTATAAAAACATTGTTGATCTGATGGATGAATTAGTCATAAATGCAGTACCGGTGCAGTGTTTGGCAGATGATCCCGCAACCATAGAACTATTAAAAAAATCGCTTATCAATCGCCAGTAAGCAATCAGCCTTCTGTATTCTTATTTTTAAACGCCCGTACCCTTGCCCTTAAATTTTGCCGGATATTAAGGTAAAAGAGGTTGATATCTCCAATATGATAATTCCTGGATTTATAGAATCTGCTCCCGGGAAATTTAGGCCGACTGATCCAAAGCAAATCCTCATGCACCTGCGCATCACTTACCCTGTGATATACCTTATTGAAATTACGCAGAATAGCTCCTTTGTGCAGTTGAACAGGTGCATAAGTAGAATCTGTTTTCCAGTTTAGGGGATTCACTACAACAGACTTTCGAAAGGATGAATCATAATCCGGCTCAAAATTGCGACGAAAGGTACGCCACCCCAGATAACATCCTGTTTGAAGTGAATCTTCGCATATGGGTAATTGTGAAAAAAATTCAGGTTCCACCTGCAGTCCGATAACATATGCTGCCACCAATTTTTCTTGCAACGGCTTGCCTTCAAAGAATTCTCTCAGCAGGTATTTGGCATGAAGCGCCCCCTGGCTATGAGCTGCCAGTATGATCGGCTTTCCGTGGTTCCAGTTTTCCAGGTAATATAAAAATGCTTCCCTAACATCCTGATAAGCTGCCTTCAACGCATTTTCTCCCCTTTGCTTTTCCTCTGTAAAAAAGCTTTGTATATGCGCCTGCTGATAACGGGGCGCATATACATTGAACTCATTAAACACACTTGCCTGGTAACGAATGCTAGATTCATCGGTTTTGGTATTCAGTTTTTCATCATTCAGATCAGCCATCCATCGCCCTTGAAGCTTTCCCGTATAAGTAGTTGGATGAATGAAAAAAACATCCACCGAACTGTCTTTTTTGTAATCACTTAACAAGGGTTGAGGAATATCATCCGATGGATCCAATTGCTGAGGAAGTGCTGCCCAATTTTTTTCCAACGCATAAGTTGCTGGTCGAAATACCTCTGCATTGTATTTCGTGGCAGCTTTTTTAACCGAACAATTTGCAAATAACAGAACTGAACTTAGTACCGGAATGAATGATTTCAAGGATTTAGCTATTTTCACAGCTCAAAATATTCATTCTTTTCCATAAACGATTGCATATGCCCATTCCTGTTGTAAACCTCGCAGATTTCCTGAGCGGAGATGCCTCCCTTAAACAACAATTTGTACAGCAACTTGGTAAAGCGTACGAAGAGGTAGGATTCGTGGCTGTCAAAAATCACGGCATCCCGGATGAGCTCATCAAGCGGATGTACCAGCAGGTGCAGGAGTTTTTTTCACTGCCGTCTGAGAAAAAAAAGAAATATGAAATTCCGGAGCTGGCCGGACAAAGAGGTTATACATCATTTGGTAAGGAACATGCCAAGGGCAGTGAGGCTCCTGATCTCAAAGAATTTTATCAGCATGGACAAACAGTAATTGGAGATGTTCCGGAAAAAGCAGAATACCCGGATAATGTTCAAATCGATGAAGTGCCCGGTTTTACGGAAACATTCAACCAGGCTTACCGTGCTTTCGAAACCTCGGGAAAAGCCCTGTTGCAGGCTATTGCAATCTACCTCGGCCTTGATGAGCATTATTTTGATGAACATATTCACAATGGCAATTCCATATTGAGAGCGATTCATTATCCTCCCATTCAGGAAGAACCGAAATCAGCCATCCGCGCGGAACAACATGAAGATATCAATCTGATTACCCTGCTGGTTGGTGCTAGTGCTGACGGACTTCAGATTCTCACCAAACAAAATGAATGGGTAGCGGTTACCTCCCTGCCCGAACAGATTGTAGTAAATGTGGGAGATATGCTGCAGCGTTTAACTAATAATAAACTTCGTTCCACCACCCACCGGGTAGTAAATCCACCCCGCGAATTGTGGGGCACCAGTCGATATTCCATCCCCTTTTTCCTCCATCCGAAAAGCAAGATGAGCCTTGCCTGCCTGGATTCCTGTGTAGACGCCAACCATCCAAAAGCTTATCCGGATGCAACCGCCGGCGAATACCTGGATGAACGCCTGCGCGAAATAGGGCTGAAAAAATAAAATTTCTTTCCTCCGGTTACATGAAGGGTAAGCTCCAAATGGTTTTTAATCCTTAATTTCTGGGATTAAATTCCCCTTTATGTGTTTGATCAAATTGTTGACCGCTGGTCCGGTCTGCTTGACCCTGTTGTTGGGTGCCAAAACCGTATCCGCCGATCCCGGCCGGCCTTTTCAAAACAGGCAGGCTATCACCGATACCACAAAAAAAGACAGCCTGCTGTACACTCCTTTCAAAAACCTGCCTCTCAAAACAGCACGCAATATTCCGGTGTCAACCAGCGAAGGCACCTGGATTTCGGTGGATATGAGTCCGGATGGCAAAACAATCGTTTTTGACTTGCTCGGTGATCTTTACACCATTCCTTCCACCGGCGGTAAAGCTACCCAGCTCACCCGGGGCATGGCCTTTGATACGCATCCGAGATACAGTCCGGATGGCAAACGTATCCTTTTCACATCCGATCGAAGCGGTGCTGAAAACCTCTGGTATATTGACCTGGAGAAAAAGGATACGGTTCAACTTACCAAAGACAGGAACATGAATTTTCCAAGTGCTGCCTGGACGCCCGATGGAGAATACATTGTTTTCTCAAAAGGCCGTATCAATGTGCAACTCTACATGATACATAAAAATGGTGGAGGCGGTGTTCAACTGATTGATGCCCCGGCTACTCTTAAAACAATCGACCCTGCTGTAAGTGCTGACGGTAATACCATCTATTTTTCTACCCGTAATGGAGGCTGGAGTTACAATGCACCTTTGCCGCAATACCAGATCGGGGTGTATGATCGCCAGAAAGCCCGACACCATACTATCACAGATCGCTATGGTTCAGCCTTCAGTCCTGTTCTTTCAAAAGATGGAAACTGGATGGTGTATGGAACACGCTATGAAGAGAATACCGGACTTATATTGAAAAACCTTAAAACCGGAAAGGAATCCTGGTTACTCTATCCTTTTCAAAGAGATGAACAGGAAAGTATTGCCACTATGGGTGTTTTGCCAGGCATGTGTTTCACGCCTGACAGCAAAGCCCTTATCGCTTCAACCGGTGGAAAAATCAAACGTATTCCCCTGGATGGTTCCAAACCCACAGATATTCCTTTCCAGGTGGAAACCATACTGGAATTGGGACCTCAGCTTGATTTTCAGTTTCCCATCACAGATACATCTCATGCACTTGTAACACAAATCCGGCAGGCAGTTCCATCACCGGATGGGAAAAAGCTTGCCTTCACTGCATTGAACAGACTCTATGTGATGGATTACCCCAATGGACAACCGAAAAGAATAACTACGAATGATTTCACAGAAGCCATGCCTGCCTGGTCACCGGACGGAAACAGCCTGGTATTCAGTACCTGGACACCCGCGGGCGGACATATATTCAAAGCCACGATTGTTGGCAAGCCAGCTGTTCAGCAATTGACCCGGGAACCCGGCCTTTATCAGTTCCTGGAAGTTTCACCCAAAGGAGACCGCATCGTGTTTCAACGGGCATTCACAGAAACGTATAAAAAGTCTATTAGTCCAGGTTATAACAACGCGGAAGAAGAACTGGCCTGGATTCCGGCAACAGGAGGAGAGATCACTGTAATAGATAAGGTGATGGGGCGTTACCAGCCACATTTCACAACAATGGACAACCGAATTTACCTGAACAACAACGGACAGCTGGTTTCCATTCAATGGGATGGAAGCGATGAAAAGATCCATGCAAAAATTACCGGGATCACTACCTATGGAATGAGTCATTTTCAAAATGGCAACCCGGGTGTAGATGCCTGTATCCTTACATCAGCCAATGCTGAGGCGATGGAAATGCAGTTGCCATCCAATGCTTCCCGGATAAAAATTGCTCCCGATGGAAAAAGCGCGCTGGCACAAATTAATAATGAAATCTATTGGCTCACCCTGCCACAAACCGGTAAAACAGTTACCATCAACCTGGCAGATGCAGAGAACGCCAACTTCCCTGCTAAAAAGCTGACAACTATTGGAGGCGAGTTCCCGGCATGGGGTAAGAATGGCAAACTGATTCATTGGAGCCTGGGAAATGCGCATTTTGTGTACGACCTGGAGGAAGCCCAAAG
>JAGKTB010000176.1:0-5606 GCA_018993145.1 Flavihumibacter sp. | reverse complement strand
TGATATCCTCTATGTGAACATCAACTCCCTCCATAAGATTTCTAAATACACAGGAAAAGAAGGAACGGTTCCTAAAGTAAACAAACTGGGCAGCGATGCCTGGGCCAAACTGAAAGAGAAAACCAAAACCCGCGTTAAGGAAATCGCGTTCGATTTGATCCAGTTATACGCACAACGTAAAGCGCAAACCGGATTCCAGCACACACCAGACACCTATCTGCAAACGGAGCTGGAAGCTTCCTTCATTTATGAAGACACACCGGATCAAAGCAAGGCTACTGCGGATGTGAAAAAAGATATGGAATCACCCTCGCCCATGGACCGACTGGTTTGTGGTGATGTAGGTTTTGGAAAAACAGAAGTCGCTATTCGGGCAGCCTTCAAATCAGTGGTAGATGGTAAACAGGCTGCTGTTTTGGTACCTACAACGATTCTTGCTTTTCAGCATTATAAAACATTCTCAGATCGGTTGCGTGATTTTCCGGTGACCGTGGATTATATTAACCGGTTCAAATCTGCAAAGGAGAAAAAAGAAACACTCAAACGCGTTGAAGAAGGTAAGATTGATATACTGGTTGGTACGCATGCCATCCTGGCCAAAGATGTAAAGTTCAAAGACCTGGGCATTCTCATCATTGATGAAGAACAAAAATTCGGTGTGGCACACAAAGAGAAGATCAAAACGCTTCGTACCAATGTGGATTGCCTTACCCTAACAGCTACCCCTATCCCAAGAACCCTGCAGTTCAGTCTGATGGGTGCACGGGATCTGAGTATCATGAATACACCGCCGCCTAACCGGCAACCCATTCAAACAGAAGTGCAGGTGTACAATGAAGACTTTATCCGGGATGCAATCTATTTTGAAACAGAAAGAGGCGGACAGGTATTCTTCATTCATAACCGGGTAAAAGGCCTGGCGGAAATGGCAGCCATCATTCAGAGTCATTGTCCGGATTTAAGTATTGGCTACGCACACGGACAAATGGAAGGCCATGAGCTAGAGGAGCGCATTATGGACTTCATCGATAAGAAATACGATGTGCTGGTTTGTACCAATATTGTTGAAAGTGGCGTGGACATTCCCAACGTGAATACCATTATTATCAACAACGCACACCAGTTTGGATTAAGTGATCTGCATCAGTTAAGGGGGCGTGTGGGCAGAAGTAATAAAAAAGCCTTCTGTTATTTGCTGGCACCACCGCTGAGTACCCTGCCATCGGATTCCAAAAAAAGACTCCAGACATTGGAGCAGCACAGTGAACTGGGCAGTGGATTCCAGATTGCCATGCGCGACCTAGATATCCGCGGAGCCGGTAACCTGCTTGGGGGCGAACAGAGTGGATTCATGGCAGAGATCGGATTTGAAATGTATCAGAAGATCCTGGATGAAGCGATCAGAGAACTCAAACGCACATCCTTCCGCGAACTCTTCAAAGAAGAAATTGCGCGGCAGGAAGATTATGTGCAGGATTGTACCATCGATACCGATCTGGAAATACTGATTCCGGATGAATATGTTGAAAGTATTGGCGAACGTTTGTCCTTGTACCAGCGCCTCGACAACTGTGAAACAGAAGATGAATTGCAGGCTTTCCACCAGGAAATGGGCGATCGTTTTGGTCCGGTTCCTCCGCAGGTGGAAGATCTCTTTGATACCGTACGGATTCGCAAACTCAGTGTGGAACTTGGATTTGAGAAACTACTGTTGCGCGACCAGGTACTGAAATGTTTCTTCGTCAACAAACACGATTCACCTTATTTTGAATCAGAACTGTTTCATAGTATCCTGGCGTATCTTCAAACCTATACCAACAATGCACGCCTGAAACAAAGCGGAAAGAATTTCCTGCTGGTAGTGGAAGGCATGAAGGATATGGCAACCATATTGACATTCCTGCAGCGGATGCACAAGCAGGTAGTGGAAATTCCCCAAACAAAAGAAAAAGAACCAACCATATGATTTCGGCCATTTTATTTGATCTCGACGGAGTGATCCTGGATTCCAACCCTGTTATTGAAACATTCTGGGGCAAGTGGGCAGAGCGGGAAGGCATCCCGTTTAATGAAGAGATCATCAAGGAAAAGATTCATGGAAGAACTACCTGGGAAACGATTCATACACTATTTCATCACGCAGATGATGTACGCAAACAGGAAATTTATGATGATGGCGTATCCTTTGATTTAACCATGCAGCCAGCCCTGATTCGGGGTGTGCAGGATTTTATTTCGGGTATTGCTGACCGTGGGTTGCCCTTTATATTAGTTACGAGTTCCCCTCATAAACGTGCCTGGCATTTTTTGCGCCAGCAAGGGTTGGATCAGCATTTCACCGACAGCATCACGATGGAAGATGTTACCAAAGGCAAGCCGGATCCTGAGCCCTATCTGAAAGGTGCAGCCAAATTAGGTATAAATCCGGAAAACTGCCTGGTGTTTGAAGATTCAGACAGTGGTATACGATCCGGTTTGGATGCGGGCATGCGGGTAGTGGCTGTGAACAATAGCAATTTTGATCATGAACGCGTGATCTGGAAGATCAGTGATTTTACCGAATTACAGGTAGAAGACCAGCACCTGCGACTGGAAGGCAAGAAGGATTCTGGAAAACTTGCTTTTCGCTTACCGTAAGCGCTTTTCCATGATGAAATGAGGAATCGTTACTTCTTCAAATTCATCACTACAGATCTGGTAGCCCAGGTGTTCGTAGAATCCGACTGCTGTTTTTCGGGCATGCATGGTAAGGCGTTTGAACCCCTGGTCGCGCGCGATGTTCTCGGCAAAATTCATCAGTGCCCGGCCGATTCCCTTTCCCTGGAGATTGTTGTTAACCGCCATCTGGCGTAGGCGAACCACACCATCCCCTTCATTTACCAGCATACAGCAGCCCAGCATCTTATCATCATCAAAAGCCCCGATCAGGATTTGATCTTTCTCCTGCATCAGTTCCTCCTGGCTAAAACTCAGTCCCAATGGCTTACGCAGGATATCATCCCGCAACTTGATCATCTGCTGGTATTCCGGAGTGCCGTGGTCAATGATTTTAAGTGCCATCTGCTGTGTTTTGGTCGGTTAGGATTTGTAATTTAAAAAAAAATTACTACTAGGTGTTAGTTAACCGGGCAGTTTTCGGGCCGGAAATTAAAAAAAGCATCAAAAATTGTTATTTACCCAAAAAGTATATTTTTGCAGCCGTAACTAAACTTTACTACAATGTCAGACATCGCAACAAGAGTTAAAAAGATCATTGTTGACCAATTAGGAGTAGACGAAGCAGAAGTAACTAACGAAGCTTCTTTTACCAATGATCTTGGAGCTGACTCTCTGGATACAGTAGAACTGATCATGGAATTCGAAAAAGAATTCAACATCTCTATCCCGGATGAGCAGGCCGAAACCATTACTACTGTAGGCCAGGCTGTTGCTTATTTAGAAGAGCACGCTAAGTAAACGGAACTCCGTTTCAGGCAATATTTAATCCGCCTCTCGAAAGCATTTCCGCTCAGAAGGCGGATTATTCACTTTTAAAATCCGGCAATCTACATGGAACTTAAAAGAGTTGTAGTCACAGGTATGGGCGCGCTGACTCCGATCGGGAATACCCTGGAGGAGTACTGGCAGGGTCTGATTAATGGCACTCCCGGCGCTAACAACATCACTTTGTTTGATGCCTCCAAATTCAAGACAAAGTTTGCCTGTGAGGTTAAGAACTTTGATCCAACGCAGTTTCTCGATAAAAAAGAAGCCCGAAAAATTGACCGGTTCACCCAGTTTGCCCTGGTAGTTTCTGATGAAGCTATGGCAGATGCGGGACTGAATCGCGAAAATGTCAACCCCGATCGCACGGGGGTGGTATTCGGAAGTGGAATCGGAGGACTGATTACCTTTCAAAATGAGGTAATGGACTTCGCTAAGGGCGATGGTACTCCGCGATTCAATCCCTTCTTTATTCCCAAGATGATCCTGGACATTGCAGCTGGTCAAATCTCCATGCGCCACAACCTGCGCGGTCCCAATTTTGCCGTAGTGAGTGCCTGTGCGAGCAGTACGAATGCTATTATTGAAGCCGTTAACCTGATCAAGCTGGGTAAAGCCGATATCATCGTAAGTGGTGGTTCTGAGGCAGTTATCAGTGAGGCAGGGGTAGGCGGATTCAATGCCATGAAGGCGATGAGCGAGCGCAATGATGATCCTGCTACCGCCAGCCGTCCTTATGATAAAGACCGTGACGGATTTGTGATGGGTGAAGCAGCCGGTATCCTGATCCTGGAAGAACTGGAGCATGCGAAAGCCCGTGGTGCCAAAATCTATTGCGAAATCGCCGGAGGTGGCGCTACCGCGGATGCACATCATATTACTGCCCCCCATCCGGAAGGATTAGGCGCGCGCAATGTAATGCTGGCAGCCCTGGAAGATGCAGGTATGCAGCCATCCGACATCGACTACATCAATACACATGGTACTTCAACACCCCTGGGGGATGTAGCAGAAGTAAAAGCGATCATGAATGTCTTTGGCGAACATGCCTATAACCTGAATATCTCAGCAACCAAGTCGATGACCGGGCACTGCCTCGGTGCGGCTGGAGTGATTGAGGCCATAGCGGCGATTCAGTCTGTGGTGCATGATATCGTGCCCCCAACCATCAATCACTTTACGGATGATCCGGAACTGGATCCCCGCCTGAATTTCACATTCAACAAAGCACAAAAACGCACCGTGCGTGCTGCCCTGAGCAATACATTTGGCTTCGGCGGACACAATGCCTGTGTGATTGTGAAGAAATTTGAGGGTTAATTTAGTAAGTCTGGCGCCAAACGCTTAAATTGACCCCGGTAACTAAACGAAATCTGTGGGTTTATTTGACAGCATCCTGAAAGGTTCTTCTCCCGAAACAACGGAATTCAAGAAACAATTGAAAAACGTACTCGGGTTTGCACCTGGAAATACCGACCTATATAAAACTGCACTGACGCACCGGTCGGTAAAGGATTCTTCTGCAGATAACAATGAGCGGCTGGAATACCTGGGAGATGCTATTCTAAGTGGTATTGTGGCCGACTTTCTCTTCAAAAAATACCCCTATCGCGAGGAAGGTTTCCTGACGGAGATGCGCTCCAAGATGGTGAACCGGGTAACCCTCAATGAGGTGGCCATCAAAATGGGCCTCAAAAAAATCGTCTATTTCAACAAATTTGATAACTCGCTGAAAGTGAGCCAGATCTTTGGCAATACCCTGGAAGCAGTGGTGGGAGCGGTGTACCTGGACAAAGGCTTCAAGAAAACCCGCACCTGGGTACTGGAACGCATCATCCTGCCTTACATGTTCATGGACGATCTGGAAAACCTCGAAATCAATCACAAGAACAAATTATACGGTTGGGCCAACAAAAATGGCAAGAACCTCGAATTCGAAACCCTCGAAGAAAAGTTTGAGGGTGGCCGCCGCCTCTTCACCATTGGTGCAGTGGTGGATGGCCAGTTGCTCGCCCAGGGCAAGGCCTACAATAAAAAAGACGCCAGCCAGGTAGCCGCCCAGGCCGCCGTGGAGAAGCTGGGGTTGAATAAGGAGAGTGAAACGTGAGACGTCAGATGTGAGA
>JAGKTB010000175.1:0-6524 GCA_018993145.1 Flavihumibacter sp. | reverse complement strand
ATGGAAGAGGAGACAAGGGAGACGGGAGACGGGAGAAAGGAGAAAAGGAGGAGGGAGAAGGGAGGAAGGGAAGAAGGGAAATGACAAAATTCCAAAGAGATGTTTGCACTGGTAGATTGTAATTCATTTTATTGCTCCTGTGAACGGCTGTTCCGGCCGGATCTGGAGAACCAGCCCGTGGTTGTGTTAAGCAATAACGATGGTTGCATCATCGCACGCAGTGATGAAGCCAAAGCCATTGGCATCAAAATGGGTGCCCCCTATTTTCAGTGCAAATCACAGATTACTGAAAACAGGGTAGCGGTTTTCTCCTCCAACTACCAGCTTTATGGCGAACTCAGCATGCGGGTGATGGACACTCTGCGCAACTTCGTGGGTGCTGAAAAAGTGGAAGTATATTCCGTGGATGAGGCTTTTCTGCAACTTGCACAGGTTCCCACTGAACAGCTTTCGTCAATAGCATCCGGATTAAAACAAAGGGTAGAAACCTGGACAGGCATCCGGGTTTCAGTGGGTATAGCTCCTACAAAAGTACTCGCCAAACTGGCCAACCGACTGGCTAAAAAAAATAAGCAGGAAACCAGGGGCGCACTCGTTCTCCAAAAACCTGCCGAACTTGAACAGGCTTTAAAAGAAACAGAAATCGGAGAGGTATGGGGTATCGGCCATCAATATGCGGAAAAATTACGTCGCCTGGGCATTACTGATGCCCTGAAATTCAGCCGCCTCCCTATTAACTGGGTGCAAAAAAACATGGGTGGCGTAGTTGGGGTAAGATTGCACAAAGAGCTGAATGGAATTCCCTGCATTGATCTGAAAGACCCCCTGGAAAAGAAAAAAACGATCGGCAGCAGTCGCATGTTTGGCCGACCGGTCTATGAACTGGAAGAGATCCGCGAAGCTGTTGCTACCTACCTGGCAAGGGCAGCCGAAAAACTTCGCAGGCAGGCCAGTGCCGCCACCGAAATTGGTCTCTATATTGTAGCCGCAGATGAAAATAAGTTTACCTATAATCCGAAAAAATTCAGCACCGCTCTGCGCTTGCCCAAACCCTGCTCAGGTACCAATGAACTGCTGGCGTATGCGCTACCACTCCTGCCGCTGATCTACCAGGGAAAAAGAAAATACCTGAAAGCGGGCGTGCAATTTTCTGGCTTGGTTCCTGCTTCCAGTTTACAGGAAAACCTGTTTTTACACTCCGCTGAAAACAATGAGATTCATGAACCAACTACTAAAAAACTCATGAAAGCGCTGGATAATATCAATTTCAGCCAGGGAGCCAACACCATTCATTTCGGAGCTGCCGGTCTCCAACCTACCTGGACCATGCGCCAGGATCAAATGAGCCCCCGCTATACCACTTCCTGGAAAGACCTGCCGCAGGTTTCGTGAGACGTCAGATGTGAGATGTGAGACGGAGGAATGGAAGAGGGAGTAAAGGAAGACGGATGCATGGAAGAAAGGGTCTCCCTTCCATGCATCATTTGGCTGCCGTTTTCCATTATCGCTTCTTCGTTTTATCCCTTTCTTCCATTTTTCCATCTTCCATTCCTCCCTTTCTTCCCTTCCTCCATCTTCCATTCCCCCTTCCATATCTTTGCCCCATGCCTTCTCCCGCTCGTCGAATTGCACATTTTGACCTGGATGCATTTTTTGTATCCGTGGAGTGTTTGCTGAACCCGGCATTAAAAGGAGTACCCCTTGTTGTAGGTGGGAGAGGAGATCGTTCCGTGGTGGCGGCCTGCAGTTATGAAGCCCGCAAATTCGGCATCCACTCAGCCATGCCTATGCGAAAAGCGGAACAACTTTGTCCAAATCTGATAATTGTAAATGGTACCAGGGGTGAATACAGCCGGTATTCAAGAATTGTTACGGATATCATCCAGGAAGCAGCTCCGGTATTTGAAAAAGCCTCCATCGATGAGTTCTACATTGATCTTACTGGCATGGATCGGTTTTTCAATCCACTTCAATGGACACTGGAGCTAAGGCAAAAAATAACCGATACTACCGGTTTGCCGATTTCATTCGGACTTGCTCCCAATAAAATGCTGGCCAAAATGGCTACCAATGCAGCCAAACCCAATGGCTGGAAAAAACTGGAGCCTGAAGAAGTCCAGGCTTTCCTGGACCCCATGAGGGTAGATGCCATTCCCGGTGTGGGAGATCAGACTTTTAGAACCCTGCTCCAGCTGGGAATAGAATCCATCCTGGAACTCCGGAATGCCAACCTGCAACTGCTCCAGAAATACCTGGGTAAACATGGGGCCGATCTCTGGCAAAAAGCACAGGGTATACATACCAGCGAAGTGGCTCCCTGGCAGGAAGCAAAATCCATCTCCACAGAAACAACCTACGACCAGGATGTGTTGGATCCTGCTTTCCTCAAGCAGGAACTGATTCGGATGGCCGAAAAACTGGGCTTCGAACTTCGGCAGGATAATAAAATGGCGGGATGCCTCACAGTCAAAATACGCTATCCCGATTTTGAAACCACGTCCCGGCAGGCCAGCATGGATTATACCTTTTATGATGATGAACTAATTCGCCAGGCTAATTCCCTTTATGAGCTCCTGTACCGGAAAGGACAGCCAGTCCGGCTGCTCGGCCTCCGCGTCAGCGAACTGACAGAAGAAGCCCGGCAGACCAATCTTTTCCAGGATACCCAACGCAAAGCTGAACTCTATAAAGCCATCGATGCGGTTAAAAACAAATTCGGAAAAACAGCCCTTTTTAAAGCAGGAAGCACAAAAAATAACAAGTAACTCCTATAAGTCTTGTAGGAATTTATTACTTTAGCTTTCCTTTGAATCTTAAAATTCCAAAATATGAGTCTACGTTTAGGCGATACGGCGCCCAATTTCAAAGCCGTAACCACAGAAGGTGAAATCGATTTTTATGAGTACCTGGGTAATAGCTGGGGGGTATTGTTTTCTCACCCTGCTGATTATACACCCGTATGTACCACCGAACTGGGTAAGACTGCCTTGTTGAAGCAGGAGTTTGACAAACGTGGGGTAAAAGTGCTGGCCGTTAGTGTGGATCCGCTTGATAAACACCTGGGCTGGCGCAATGATATCAATGAAACCCAGCATTGCACGGTGGATTTTCCCATCATCGCTGATGAAAATAAAGAAGTAGCCAACCTGTATGGAATGATCCATCCAAATGCTTCTGAAACCTTTACGGTTCGCTCTCTGTTCATTATCGGTCCGGATAAAAAAGTAAAACTCATGATTACCTACCCGGCTTCTACCGGACGTAATTTCTATGAAGTATTACGCGTGATCGATTCTTTGCAGCTAACAGCTAATTACAGTGTGGCAACTCCTGCCGACTGGAAAAGCGGCGAAGATGTAATTGTAGTTCCTTCTGTTAGCACCGAAGATGCGATTAAAAAATTCCCGAAAGGTGTGAAAGTGGTGAAGCCTTATCTGCGCTATACGCCACAACCCAATAAAGATTAATTGCATTTTATAGTTGTGGAATCCGGTCCGCCTCAGGCTGACCGGATTTTTTTGTGCAATTCCTTCCCCATGCTGTTTAGTTATGTCCCGCTTAAAGCGATGATCCATTCCACATACGCAGTTATCAAAACTGGTATCATTTTGGGCCTATTTCTAAAAACTCTTAGCTATGCAAATCAAATGGAAATGGATGAGTCTGTTGTCATTGCTTGGTGTACTCCTATTCAGCAGTTGCACAAAAGAAGAGGATAGTCCGGCCCTTCAAACAGCAAGTTTTGCACTCTTTAATCAATCGAGTGGTACTTCACAGGCAGCAGGAACCTTCCGGATTCTTGAACAGCGAAACGGTAATGCTGCTGTGGAAATCAACCTCGCAGCAGCATATCGTGTCAATGGCGCCCGCTTCACAGCAGTGATTGTAACTTTTGATGAAGCATCTGACAGTGAATTGGTGTACGCCAACCTGGGAGAGATCAATGGCGGATCTGCCAGGGTCACCATTAATCCCGTCATTCAGTTGAGCAATAACCTGCCAGTTTCTTATGCGGATCTTATTGCAAGAACCGGTTATACACTTAAGATTCTCAATGGTGCCAATGTACAGGCATCCGGACAAATTCAGTAATGGTTTAAAAAAGGGTAGTATATTCATGTACTATCCTTTTTTATATGCGATTACTCAGTTTATTTGCCATTAGCCTCTTCTGTTCCATTGCCGCCTTTGCGCAAAAGACCCTGTTGCACTGCGGACAATTGATTGACGTAAAATCAGGTAAATTACTGTCGGCTATGACAGTCACCATTGAAAAAAATAAAATTACAGATGTTCGTAACGGTTACCTGCAGCCGAATAAGGGAGATGAAGTCATCGACCTGAAGAATAAAACAGTGATGCCCGGCCTCATTGATATGCATGTGCACCTGGAGTCGGAAACCCGGAAAGGAAACGTTGCCGATAAGTTCATCCTTAATCCTGCAGATATTGCATTTGAGTCGCTGCGTTATGCCAAATCAACCTTACAGGCAGGTTTCACCACTGTGCGGGACCTGGGTGGATCAGGAGTAAACGTCGCACTTAAAAATGCGATCGCGAGAGGACAGGTGGAAGGTCCGCGGGTATTTACAGCAGGTAAATCGATCGCTACTACAGGCGGACATGCAGATCCAACCAATGGTTATCGCAAGGACCTGATGGGTGATCCCGGTCCGCGTGAAGGAGTTATTAATAGTCCCTCAGATGCCTACCAGGCAGTGCGGCAACGCTATAAAGATGGATCTGATGTAATCAAAATCACTGCTACCGGTGGCGTACTCAGCCAGGCGAAAGATGGCGCCAACGCACAGTTTACCATCGAAGAAGTGAAAGCAATTGTAGCAGCTGCAAAAGACTATGGATACAAGGTTGCCGCGCATGCTCATGGAGCCGAAGGCATCAAGCGCGCTGTTATCGGGGGAGTGAATTCCATTGAGCATGGCACCTTTATGGATGATGAAGCCATTCAGCTGATGAAGCAGATGGGTACCTGGTATGTTCCCACCATTACAGCCGGCAAATCGGTTGCTGACAGCGCCAAAATTCCAGGTTATTATACTGATATCGTTACTCCCAAAGCATTGGCAACCGGCCCACAGATTCAGTCCACTTTTGCGAAAGCATACAAAGCCGGTGTAAAAATTGCATTTGGTACCGATGCGGGTGTATTTGCACATGGCAAAAACTGGATGGAATTTGTGTACATGACAGAAGCCGGTATGCCTGCAATAGAAGCGATTCAATCTGCCACAATCAAAGCGGCCGAACTACTTGGCTCAGATCAGCTGGGCGTAATTGAATCCGGTAAACTCGCAGATATTATTGCCGTTGAGGGTGATCCAACCAAAGACATAAATGCAATGGGCAGAGTACAATTTGTAATGAAGGATGGCAAGATTTTCAGAAGAAACTAAGTAATGACTTTACTCTTACTCTTATCCTGGTTCATGATCCTGACGGTGGTACTACCGTTTGTGAAAAATGATTACTGGATTTTTAGAATCTGTGAGTATCCGCGTTTTCAGAAACTGATTCTTTGCAGTATGCTGCTGCTTGTGTGGATTGTGCTGGGTGATTATGGTCAATTGTTTCAGCATATCACATTTGTTTTATTGCTCTTGTCAGTGGCTTACCTGCTTTTCCTGGTCTGGCCCTACCTGCCCCTGTCAAAAACAGAAGTGAAAGCGGTCCGTTCCTCCAATAAGGACAATCAAATCAGTATTTACACATGTAATGTTTTCCAGGACAATAAGGACTTCGCGCGACTGATCAACCAGGTTAAACAAATCAATCCTGATCTGATCTTTTTACTGGAAACTGATACCAACTGGCAGACAGCATTGGATGAAGCTTTTGGTCACGACTATCCGAACCAGCTCAAACAACCACTACCCAATACCTATGGATTGCTGCTGTACAGCCGACTCCCTTTCAAAGAAGCCCAAATTCACTTCCTGGTAGAAGAAGATGTGCCATCCGCACAACTTCAGCTCCTGCTTCCATCCGGGCATCCCGTTACCATTTGGGGCTTGCATCCCAAACCTCCTGTTCCGGGTGAAGATGACCGGTCTACGGCAAAAGACAAGGAGCTTATGAAGGTAGCGCTCAAAGTGAAGGAAGCTAGTCAATCCACCATCGTGATGGGTGATCTGAATGATGTTGCCTGGAGTTATGTCACTGATCTGTTCCGCAAAACCAGTGGCCTCCTGGATCCCCGCCGGGGCCGGGGATTTTACAGCACCTTCTCTGCTAATTATTGGTTCATGCGGTTTCCACTCGATTATATTTTCAGTTCAGCAGATTTTGGACTGGTACAAATGAAACGAATGCCGCATGTTGGATCGGATCATTTTCCCATGTTTGTACAACTCCAGTTCAATCCATCACTGGAACATATTCATGAAAAACCTGTTGCGACACCCGAAGAAAAAGCTGAAGCAAAAGAGAAGGCAACAAACGCAATCGATTGATCTGGAATTTTTACCCGGTTTTTTTGCAATTGCGCGTATATCATTCTTATGCAT
>JAGKTB010000174.1:0-11440 GCA_018993145.1 Flavihumibacter sp. | reverse complement strand
TATTATCTCTACATGGTATTTCAGACCAGCAAAAATCCGGATGACCGAAAAGCATTTAAATGGTTGATCCGAAATGAACAGTTGATCTACCAGGACGACCGGAGTATTCACGAGGTCAGAAAAGCAGCACAACATGATTTTCAGTGGATCCAGACCGATCTGAGCAACCGGAGACTGGGTGTACATCCGCATATTTCCATTCAGGATAAAGTATTTATTGAAGCATTGAATGGCGATATCACCTTCAAGATTGAAAACAATACAGATACCGGAAAGGGAATATTTTCAGACCCTGTCAACAACAGGGATCAACAATTGGATGATGCCTTCTATTATTATGCCGACCTGGGCAACCTGATTGCCATCAAGATCAAACCCTACCAGGAAGATTTCCGGGCCTACATTTTTAATGTTAGGACGAAGGAGGTTACCTCCATACCCAGTTTAGTAGAAGCTGGTATTGTATTGCCTGAGAACCAGGGCATTATTTTTTCGAATGGATATTACCTTCAGAGCGGGGAATACAAACTATTTGAAAACGGCATCACGGATCTTGAATTCATACAAAGTACGGCGTCTCTCAACGGCGAAGATTTTCTGTATTGCTTTTACCAGCGGACCTCCAACATTTATGTATTGATGTCCTATAATATTATTTCCAGGCAGGTGGAAACGCCGATTATATGTAATGGGTATACGATTTTTAATGATGGCAAACTCGTTTATTTCCGGTCTGAAAATGAAGCGATCCGTCATCACCAGGTACAGATCTGGCAAACACCCTACACCAGTACACTTCAGGAAAATGCGTCACTGATAAATAATTACCTCTATAAAATTGGCAATAAGGACATTGTAGCTGCCATGAGCGAATGCCAGGAAGTATTGCAGTTGATTCAAAAGGAAGACAGTTACGAAGGGCTGTATGAAGATATACTGAAAAAATCATCGGATATCCTGGATGCCTATTTCTGGATCAAAGAGGATGTGGCAGGCAACCTGGCTCAACCACTGGCGCAGATCCAGTCTATTGCCAATACGGCTATTGATGAATTTGCAAAAGTACAGTCGCAACGCAAGCATGCACGTGAAGTACTAGTCTCCATGAAGAAAAAAGTGGAGCAACAGGTGATTGATATCAAGAACGCCTCCATTCAAACACTGGATCAGCTGGTACGTTTACTGGCGGATACCCGTGGCATGCAGGGCACTGTAATCGATCTGCTTAACGTTAAGTATGTTGATACAGAAGGCGTACAACAATTAAGGGAGCTTTTGCAGACCTATAACCAGTCGCTTTCAGAAGATACAGTACGGTTTCTGCTGAAGGAAGAAGCACTGATACCCTACGAACGGAAAGTAGCTGAACAGAAACAGGCAGTGGAGCGCATTCAAAAAGTAGTGGATGCGCAACCTGTTTCAGAGGCCATTCAGGAAATCGCCAAACAACTGGAAATGGTGATTGATATCCTGAACAGCCTTAAGATTGAAGACAGCACACAAACAACGCGGATTATTGAAAAAATCGCTGTTATTTTCTCTTCCTTGAATGAAGTGAAGGCCGCGTTAACCCGAACTGTTTCCAATCTCAAGACCCGGGAACTTACGGGTGAGTTCCATGCACAGCTCACCTTGCTGGAACAAAGCATGGTGAATTTTCTGGACCTCTCCGATACGCCTGAAAAAACCGATGAATACTTTACGAAAATCAGCATTCAGGTTGAAGAATTGGAAAGCAAATTCGCCGATTTTGAGGAATTCGTGCTGAAGATCGCGGATAAAAGAGATGAGATCAGTAAGGCATTCAGCGGTAAAAAGGAAATCCTGCTAACGCAAATCAATAAACGAACCGGCAGCCTGGAACAAATCGGTTTGCGGGTCCTGAAGAATATTGAAAACAAGGTTCAGTCGCTCGACAAGAAAGAAAGCATCTATGCATTTTTTGCATCAGACCTCATGATTGACAAGGTCCGTAACCTGGCTGAGGAGTTAAAGACTTTAGGCGATGTAGCCAAGGCTGAAAATTTACTGAACCTGATCAAGCTGACCCAGGAAAATGCACTTCGTCAGCTTCGTGATAAAACTGAACTCTTTGAGGGTGGCAACAATATATTATCACTCGGCAATCACAAGTTCATTGTAAACAAGCAGGTACTGGATCTGAATATTGTCCGAAGAAATGAACGACTCTATTATCATTTACTTGGAACCAGTTTTTACAAGGAGATCCGGGAGGAAAAACTCTATGCCTATCAGTCTATATGGGACCAGGAGATTGTTTCAGAAAATCAGGAAGTATATCGTGCCGAGTTTCTTGCCTATGAGGCTTTCCTGGCGAGTAAACAAAGTGCGCAGGATTGGGATGCTGCTGCTTATATCAATGAAAAAACGGAACGTGATTTTGCGGCAGGTTATATAAAAGGGGTCCATAATTCAGATGCCATAGCAATTTACCAGGCACTAAAAAAGTTACAGGAAGAATTGGGCATCCTTCAATATTCACCGAAGCTGCGAGCCAGTGCCCAATTTTTCTGGATGGAGCTGGATGAGTCGGTACAGAAACGACTCCGGCAACTGATAACTGCCACCCATTCCATTGAAAAAAGTTTCCCACAGAGCAGGCAGTTTGAATTTGCTGAGAAAGAAATCGTTGGCACTATTCTGAAGGCTGAACCGGCAATCAATGCGGAAACCGCCGCAGAGATGGCAGTCTATTTATACCAGGAGTTTTCAGTAAACAAAGATTTCACCATAAGCCAGCAGGCCTACCAGCTGACAAAATCCTTTAAGGAGTACCTCCAGCAAAACAAAAGGCTGGAGGCATTTCACCAGGAAACCGAAAACCAGGAATTTACGAATCGGGAACGATTCCAATTGATTCAAAGCTGGCTACAGGCCTATCTTCATACCATTCCGGGTGAAACAAATAACTGGTACCTGACCGAAGCGGTTGCTTTGCTGCTATTCAGCCAGCATCCTTTTAAGCAAAAAACCGGTGCCGATACAACGGCGCTGGATACACTTAAAGGCACACATACAGTGATACGGGATGGACGATATTCCTTGCATTTTCACAGTTTTATTGAAAAACTTCAGCAATACAACCGTACCGTAGTACCCGCTTTCACTGCTTTCAACCAGGAAAAAGGACAGCTGATCAAAACCTATCGCAACCAGCTCAAGATTTCCGAACTGGAACCTAAAGTATTAAGCTCCTTTATTCGTAACCGCTTGATCAATGAAGTTTATTTTCCTTTAATCGGGGCAAACTTGGCCAAACAAATCGGGGCTGCTGGGGATGATAAAAGAACCGCAAGGATGGGCATGCTTTTGCTGGTATCACCTCCGGGGTATGGTAAAACCACACTGATGGAATACCTCGCAAAAACGATGGGACTACATTTCGTGAAAATCAATGGACCTACCATTGGACACAAGATCAGCTCCATTGATCCATTGGAAGCTACCACATCAGGCGCCCGGGAAGAACTTAAAAAAATCAACCTGGCCTTTGAAATGGCAGACAACGTAATGCTTTATATTGACGATATCCAGCATTGCAGTGCGGAATTCCTGCAGAAATTCATTTCACTGGCCGATGGACAACGAAAAATGGATGGCATTTTTGAAGAAGAAAGTAAAACCTACGACCTCCGTGGCAAACGTTTCTGTGTAGTAATGGCGGGCAACCCTTATACAGAAAGCGGTGAACAATTCAAAATACCGGATATGCTGGCCAACAGGGCCGATGTTTATAACCTGGGGGATGTAATCGGCAATGCTGATGCTCTATTTAAACTTAGCCTGATCGAAAACTCGGTAGCGGAAAACAGTTACCTGCAGAAAATCACTAATAAAAGTTTTACGGACCTCTACAAACTGATCCAATACCTCGAAACCGGATCGGAATCCTTACCTGAATTGGAGGGTAATCACAGTCAGCAGGAATTGGAAGATGCAATGAAAGTGCTGAAGCATATACTTCGCATACGCGATATCGTTATACAGGTAAACCAGCATTACATTGCAAGTGCAGCAATGAAAGATGCCTACCGCACAGAACCTCCATTCAAACTGCAAGGATCTTATCGCAATATGAATAAGCTGGCATCAAGAGTGGTACCCCTAATGAACGAGCAGGAAATCAGGGATCTGATCCGTTCGCATTATGAGGGAGAATCGCAGACGCTTACCTCAGATGCAGAAGCAAATCTTTTAAAACTGAAAGAAATCGCAGAAATGCTTACTGAGGAAGAGGAAACCCGATGGAAAGAGATACAGTCAATCTTTCGGAAGAACAATCGCTTCGGCGGTATGGCCGGGCAGGACAGTATCGGTTTGTTCCTTCAGCAAATGAGTGCCTTCAATGAACAACTGGAAGCCATCGCAGAAGCATTACGGAATAAAAAATGAGCAGGTTATGAAATAATCACAATTTAACCTGACAATTATCAGGTTCTCATTAAATTAGGGTAGTGTAATTTCAGGCAATAAAATTAACCATCATGAACTCTATCCTGGTAGCTACCGATTTTTCGAATCCTAGTCGCGGTGCCGCCGCTTATGCTGCAGCCCTTGCCAAGTTAAATGGCGCAACCCTCACTTTGCTGCATGCCTATCTGCTACCCACACCAGTAAGCGAAGTTCCCTATGTGATGGTTTCCGTGGAAGAATTGCAGAAAGACAATGAGAAACTGGTGAAGGAAATGGCGGAGGGACTGGAAAACCAATACGACATCAAGGTAAATACGCTGGTAACGATTGGACTTCCGGCGGATGAAGTTGTATATCAGGCAACCGAAATCGGAGCCGATCTGGTGGTAACGGGGATGCGTGGAGTAACGAATACCCTTGACAAGCTGATTGGAAGCACCACAGCAGCCATTATGAGGAAGTCAACCGTACCAGTGCTGGTAGTACCAGAGCAATCGGTTTACGCTCCCTGGAAGCAGGTGGTATACGCTACTGATTTCAGCTATACGATGAATTTGCGTTGTTTGAAAATGCTTAAGGTTCTATCAGGAAATCAGCCTGATATGCATATGAAAATTGTTTATGTGCAAAGACCGGGTGAAATTATGTCAGCCGAACAGATAGCAGGTAAGGTACGGCTGGATCCCATGCTGGAAACAATACCCCATAGTTATCTCGACCTGGAACATGTATCGGTAGAAGAATCCCTCAAACAATACCTGAACGACCATCCAACGGACGTGCTGGTAATGGTTGCTCATAAACACAGTTGGTGGGAACGCCTGTTCAGCGGAAGTCATACCCGTGAAATGGTGTACCAGTCGGAAATTCCCCTGTTGGTACTTCAGGATAAATAGGACTTGTCAATTGCCAATTGCTTCTTACCTTTGCCCCCCATTTTAAGGCAAGCAAAACTGCTTTTGCCCATTTGTATCAACAAAAAACACCATTTATGGCAACCGTAACGAGGGAAAATATTGGCCAGTTGAACGAAAAGATTACTGTGAAACTGTCAAAAGAAGACTACCTGCCCTCCTTCGAGAAAGCACTTAAAAATTACAGCAAGCAGGCAAATATCCCCGGGTTCCGGAAAGGAATGGTTCCGGCCGGACTGATTCGCAAAATGCACGGTCAGTCTGTATTTGCTGATGAGGTATTACGCACGGTAGAAAAGCAACTGAGTGATTTCATGGTAAATGAAAAGCTCGAAATTTTCGCTCAACCCCTCCCCCTGCCGGAGAACGATAGTGCTAAGCTGGACCATATGGCTCCTTCCGAGTATTCCTTCGCATTTGAAGTAGGGCTGAAGCCGGAAATTAAAGTTGCCGACCTGAAAGCTGCCAAATTGCCTTATTACAAGATCACTGTTTCTGAGGAAATGCTGGACGAGGAAACCAATCGCCTGCAACTTCGTAACGGAAATATGACCGAGCCAGAACTGGTCGATAATGAAGAAAATGTGCTGAACCTGAGCTTCCAGGAACTGGACGAAAACGGAGCCGTAAAGGAAGATGGTGTTAAAAAAGACAATTCTGTACTGGTAAAATATTTCGCACCTGCCTTCCGCAGCCAGCTGATGGGAAAGAAAAAAGACGATGTTTTTCAACTGACCCTTACTGAAGCATTTGAAGAGAAGGAAAGAGAGTGGATCCTGAGTGACCTGGGCCTCTCCAAAGATGACCCTGCTGCCATCGGGAAAAAATTCCAGGCTACCATTACCAAGGTAGGACTGGTTGAAAAAGCGCCATTGGATGAGAATCTTTTCAAAGCCATTTTCCCCGGAAAAGAAATCGCAGATGAAGCAGGTTTCCGCGCAGCACTGAAAGAATATATTGAATTACAACTGGATAATCAGAGTCGCAACCAATTGTATGACAGCATCTACCATTACCTGATTGACCAGACCCAGATCGAGTTTCCGGAATCCTTCCTGAAGCGTTGGATGCAGCAGGGTGGTGAGCAGCCCAAAACGGCTGAGCAGGCGGAGCAAGAGTATCCTTCTTTCGCTAACTCCCTGAAATGGACCCTGATCGTAGATCAGCTGGTAAAAGACAATCAGATTGAAGTAAACCAGGACGATCTGCGTGGTTTTGCCAAAGCACAGCTGTTCTCCTATATGGGCAATATGAATATGGGACAACTTGACATTGAGCAACCCTGGGTGAATGATTATGTAGAGCGAATGATGAAGGACCGCAAATTCGTGGAAGACAGCTACCACCGCATCCAGACCGACAAAATCTTCAATGTGGCAGAAAACCTGGTAAGCAGAGACGAAAAGGCGATCAGCCTGGAAGATTTCCAGAAGATGCAGGCGGAGCATCACCACTAGGAAGTGAAAGGTGAAAAGTGAGAGGTGAGACGTCAGACGTGAGATGTGAGAAGGTTGTATGGAGGATAAATGTCATGAGAATATAATAGACCGTGTGGTAGCTCCACACGGTTTTTCTTTTCCCCTGTCTCCTTTGTACCCTCTTCCCTTCCCCCATCTTCCATTCCTCCTTTGTCTCCATATCCCTTTCCTCCATCTTCCTTTCCTCCATTCTTCCCTTGTCCCCTCTTCCATACCTTTTTGTCAGCCCGACTGCCGTTTTTTGCAATGATTTTCAATTGGAAAGGTATTTGCACCAGTCCATTGCCTTATTTTTATCAAAACAACGAGGATTATTATGAAGTCTGAATTTGAAAAATATGCGGTCAAGCACCGGGGCATCTCGAGTCTGACCCTGCACGATTACCAGAAATATCAGGTAACGAACCTGACACCTAATATTATTGAAGAGCGCCCGATGAACATCGCGGTGATGGATGTGTACAGCCGCCTGATGATGGACCGCATCATTTTCCTGGGATACCCCATTAATGATGAGGTGGCCAATATTGTAACAGCGCAGCTTCTCTTCCTGGAGAGCACCGATCGTACGCGGGATGTTCAGATGTATATTAACTGTCCGGGTGGCAGTGTGTACGCCGGTTTGGGTATGTACGACACGATGCAATTCATCACACCAGATATAGCAACCATTTGTACCGGAATGGCAGCATCCATGGGCGCG
Organism: Flavihumibacter sp.; assembly: GCA_018993145.1. GTDB lineage: Bacteria > Bacteroidota > Bacteroidia > Chitinophagales > Chitinophagaceae > Flavihumibacter. The sequence goes on along the minus strand of JAGKTB010000174.1, from coordinate 3,911 downwards.
GTACTGATGTGTGCGGGCACCAAGGGTAAAAGAACAGCGCTGAAGCACAGCCGTATTATGATGCACCAACCCTCAGGGGCTATTGGCGGACAGGCATCTGACATCGAGATTACGGTAAATGAGATCCGTAAGCTCAAAAAGGAATTATATGAAATCATCTCACATCATACCGGCAAAGGTGTAAAGCAGGTGGAAAAAGACTGCGATCGCGATTATTGGCTGACTTCAATGGAAGCGAAGGAATACGGACTGGTAGATGAAGTATTACTGGTAAACCCCAGAAAGGAAAACAAAGACTAATCTTAAACTATTGATGCTATGAATAGGACTAATTATTTCTCCTACCGGATGGATGAGGAGGAAGAAGAAAAACAGCGGGAAGACAAACGCGATGAGCTGATGATGCTCAACAAGCGACTTGAAAAATACTTTTTCGATGAGCGGGCCGTTTATTTATGGGGACCGGTGGATGATAAATCCGCCAAAGAAGTGGTAACCAAAATACTGCTCCTGGATGCCGATAAAAAAGAAGAGATCAAGTTCTTTATTAATAGTCCGGGTGGTGTAGTAACCAGCGGTATGGTTATTTACGATACCATGAAGATGGTTAAAAGTCCGATCAGCACCATTTGCATGGGACTGGCAGCTTCCATGGGTTCCATCCTGCTGAGTGGCGGTGAGAAGGGCAGAAGATTCATTTACCCGCACGGTGAAGTGATGATCCACCAGCCCAGTCTCGGCGGTTATATGCAGGGAGTAAGCGCGGATCTGGAAATTCAGGCCAAACAGACCAAGAGAGTAAAGGAAATGGGTGCTAAGATCCTGGCGGAGAATTGCGGCAAGACCGTTGCTCAGATCATGAAGGATTTTGACCGCGATTACTGGATGGATGCCAAAGAAGCAATTGATTATGGCATCGTGGATGGCATCATGGAAAAACTCTAAGGAAAGGTTACCTTTGCGGGAAGCAAGCAACAGAGCGTATGGCAAAAAATACATTACATTGTTCATTTTGTGGCCGCAGTCGGGATGAAGTAAAAATTCTGATTGCAGGGCAGGATCGGCATATTTGCGAGAACTGCGTAGAACACGCCAGGGAAATCATCGAACAGGAATTATTGACCCGTACCGATGGCGCAGGATCCGGATTTAAATTAACGGTTAAGAAGCCGATCGAAATCAAACGGTTTCTGGATGAATATATAATTGGACAGGACGAGGCAAAAAAAGTACTCGCAGTAGCTGTATACAATCACTACAAAAGGCTCCAGCAGAAACCCACCGAAAATGAGGTGGATATTGAAAAGAGCAATATTGTAATGGTGGGCGAAACCGGTACGGGTAAAACCCTGCTTGCTAAAACTATCGCCAAATTATTGAACGTTCCATTTGCCATTGTTGATGCAACTGTATTTACAGAAGCAGGTTATGTGGGTGAAGATGTGGAAAGCATCCTGACCCGCTTATTGCAGGTATGTAACTACGATGTAACTGCAGCGGAAAGAGGTATTGTTTACATTGACGAAATCGACAAGGTTGCAAGAAAAGGCGATAATCCTTCCATTACACGTGATGTAAGTGGTGAAGGTGTTCAGCAGGGATTGTTGAAGCTATTGGAAGGAACCGATGTATTGGTTCCACCACAAGGTGGCCGTAAGCATCCGGAACAGAAACTGATCAAGATCAATACGCAAAATATTCTATTCATATGCGGTGGCGCATTTGATGGCGTAGACAAACTGATTGCCCGTCGGGTCAATACCAACGCAATTGGTTTCAATGTCAATAAAGACCAACAGGAAACTGCACGTAAGAACCTGTTGCAATTTGTAAACGCACAGGATTTGAAACATTTTGGATTGATACCTGAATTGCTGGGGCGTTTACCAGTAGTTACCTTCCTGAATCCGCTGGATGCAGAAACTTTGCGGAGCATTTTAACGGAGCCGAAAAACTCGTTGATCAAGCAGTACAAAAAACTGTTTGAAATTGAAGGGATAGAGCTTACCATCGATAATAACGTACTGGATTTCATGGTAGCAAAAGCGATGGAGTACAAACTTGGCGCCAGAGGATTGCGTTCCATCTGTGAAAGCATTCTTACCGATGCGATGTTTGAACTACCCTCCAGCAAGGAAACCAAATTCCACCTCAACCTGGAATATGCAGAGAATAAATTTGATAAGAGTAAAATGAGCCTGCTGAAAGTAGCCTAACTTATTCCACATGAAAGAACTGATAGATAAATTAATGGCGGAAGGATTAACTGAAGACCAGGCTTACAAGGCGGTGGAGATCGTAAAGAATTTTGCAAAAGACAAGTTCCCGATTTTCGGAGGAGCCATCGATCGTTTATTCGATAAGTATGGTCCTAAGGAAAAACCGGAAGACGATTTTCTCGATTAATATTCCAGTGAGATCAAATATTACAGGGTGCAGCAATAGGCTTGCACCTTTTTTTATTTAATAATTTGTCAATTATTTGTTACAATATGTAATATATTCTTTACATTGGGTAAAATATACTTTACATTTGATCAAATAATTAATTATGAAACAGCAACCCTTGCTCCCTTATCGATTTAAAAAGATTGGCTGGCTGCTCTTTATACCCTTTGCCATTGCCGGCATTTACCTGCATGTCACTGATTATGAACCAAACTGGATCACCACCAAAGTTTTTGTCATTTATAACGAAAGTTTGTTTTCAGATAAGAAATGGTTTTCCATTGTTGAAACGAATATCACCAGCACATTAATTGGGGTCGGATTTTTAGCGGGTTGTTTATTAATTGCATTTTCAAGAGAGAAAGTCGAAGATGAGTTTATCGCAGGATTAAGGTTGTCTTCGCTGCAATGGGCGGTACTGGTCAACTATTCGTTGCTGCTTTTCTGCTTTTTATTCATTTATGGATTTGTGTTCATGAATGTGCTCATCTACAATGTATTTACTGTCTTGCTTATTTTTATTGGGCGCTTTAATTACCTCCTGTTCAAATCCAGAAAAATGAATGCAGATGAAAAATAACCTGAAAGTTGAACGAGCCATTCATGGATTAACGCAGGAAGACCTGGCCAAAAAAATAGGTGTAAGCCGGCAAACCATCAACGCTATGGAAGCCAATAAATATGTTCCCTCAACCGTGCTTGCATTACGACTTGCAAAAGTATTTGGCAAGCAGGTAGAAGACCTTTTTCAGTTGGACGAAAGCGACGAGTGATTCTCACGTCTGACGTTTCACTTCTCACCACCTATCGCTTCTCTCGCAATCACAATCTTCTGAATCTCCGAAGTACCCTCCCCTATTGTACACAATTTGCTGTCGCGATAAAATTTCTCAACCGGAAAATCCTTCGTATATCCGTATCCACCGAAAATTTGTACCGCATCGGTTGCCACACGTACAGCTACTTCACTGGCATAATACTTCGCCATTGCAGCTTCTTTGGTTACTTTCTGGCCGCGGTTCTTGAGATCGGCAGCCTGGTTGGTCAGTAATTCAGCAGCAGCTATTTCAGTGGCCATATCAGCCAGCTTGAAAGAAATGCCCTGGAAATTGGAAATGGGCTGATCAAACTGGTGGCGTTCCTTAGAATATGCAACAGCCGCATCAAAAGCACCTTTTGCAATACCAAGGGACAGGGCCGCGATGGAAATCCGTCCACCATCCAACACTTTCATCGCCTGTTTGAACCCGTCGCCTACTTCACCAAGCCGGTTAGCATCAGGAATACGACAGTTATCAAATATCATTTCCGCAGTTTCACTCGCACGCATACCCAGTTTATTCTCTTTTTTGCCGCCGGTAAATCCAGAGGTACCACGCTCCACAATGAAAGCAGTTGCGTTGTTACGAGTCCGGGGCTCCCCGGTTCTAGCCACAACTACGGCAACATCACCGGATATCCCA
>JAGKTB010000173.1:0-9521 GCA_018993145.1 Flavihumibacter sp. | reverse complement strand
AACATGTAGGAATGTTTACGAATTGCAGGGAGATACCCTTTTGGTGGATTTTTACAATTCCAAGGAAAAACCCATCGTGACAACGGGCGGCGGCGACAGCACCGTACCGAAAGACAAAACCTATGGAATGCGAAGCCCCCTGCGCGCTTTTCTAAAAAGATTTTAAGGTTCCCCCCAGGCGCTTTTTTCTTTCAGCAAAAGAATGATTTCATCTACCGCCACTTCACTACTTACACTGCGTTTTACCACTTCTTTGCCCTTGTAAAGTGTGATCTTGCCAGGACCGCTGCCCACATAACCAAAATCCGCATCAGCCATTTCACCCGGGCCATTCACAATACAGCCCATGATCGCTATTTTCACTCCCTTCAGGTGATTGGTAACTGCCCGGATTTTTGCTGTTGTTTCCTGCAGATCAAATAAAGTACGTCCACAACTCGGACAGGAAATATATTCTGTTTTGGAAATCCTTGTGCGGGTCGCCTGCAATATGGAGAAGGCTGTGTTATTCATAAACTGGTACATGTTCGAAACAGGCAGATAGGTTCTGCCACTCACCTGGACATTCGCCATTGGCTGTCGCGAAGAAATACCAAGACATATACCATCACCCAATCCTTCCAGCAACAACGCCCCGGTTTCAGTAGCAAAATGAATCAGGTGCTCATCTACGGTACTCCATTTACTATCCGTGATCAGGATCACCGGATTCATAATTCGTCGTTGTAACAATTCCATCATCATGCGTCGAACCGATTGCATCGAATTGCGGTTCGTACTGCTCAAACACAACACCACTGTTTTGTCTGAAGCCAGTTCATCCAACCAGGTAAAATCATTTAATGAACTTTCATCATTGAAACAATCCACCATTACAAAATTCATTGACTCACTTTTCCATTCAGCATTAACAAAACCACTGTCCTGGTAAATCGGAAAAAACTTGGACTTATCTGCCGCTTCGATCCAGGTTGCCGGATAACAGATAACTTTCAGGGAACCCGGCAGGGCAAAATCAAGCAACTGGTGGCCAGTAAACACAAAATCCGCAGCAGCATCACTGATCGTCCATTTATCCGTTACCGCATCATAAGTATAACCAATCGCCATCAGGTCGGATGGCTGTATTTTCTCTATTCCACTCAGGTCCGCAACCACTACCGGAACCTGCTTGCCACCTATAACATCAACTGCAATACTTTCCCGGCGTTTATACTCAAAGGGATTATATCCCAAAGAACCGGACTCAATCCCAGGTACCCGGCCATTTGTGGCAGGCGGCAATTCACTACCACTATTATATCTTTTCACCAAATCACGACAAACCGGTATCTCAAATTCAGGATCTTCGGTTAAGGATACCCGTATAGTGTCACCAATTCCGTCTTCGAGTAGGGTGCCGATACCAATGGCAGATTTGATCCGGCCATCCTCTCCGTCACCTGCTTCAGTAACCCCCAGATGTAATGGATAAATCTCTCCAAATTCTGACTGCATCGTCTGAATCAGCAACCGATACGCCTGCACCATCACCTGCGGATTGGAAGACTTCATGCTCAATACGATGTTGTGATAATTCTCATCCCTTGAAATCCGTAAAAACTCCATCGCACTTTCCACCATACCAATGGGTGTATCACCATATCGACTCATGATCCGATCGCTCAGGGAACCATGATTGGTCCCAATACGCATGGCAGTACCATATTCCTTGCAAATCTTTACAAGCGGAGTAAAGCGATCGCGGATGCGTTCGATCTCTTCCGCGTATTCCGCATCGGTATAATCAATCTGTTCAAATTTCTTTTTATCAACGTAATTCCCCGGGTTCACCCGAACTTTCTCCACGATCCTGGCAGCTATCTCGGCCGCATTAGGGGTAAAATGAATATCTGCAACTAAAGGAGTACTATACCCCTTCCGGCGTAATTCTTCCTTAATCAGGAGCAATTGTTCCGCCTCCTTTTTGCTGGGAGCTGTTATTCTTACCAGTTCTGCACCGGCTTCAATGCAACGGATGGATTGAGCAACCGTGCCGGCAATATCCATGGTATCGGTGGTTGTCATGGTCTGAATCCGGATGGGATGCCCGTTTCCAAGGAGCAGGTCACCAATCCGAATCTCTTTTGTAATCAGTCTCTTATAACCTGTCAGCGATTCGCTGTATAATTCCATTGGTGCGATTTTAGTCAAAGATAACAACCGAAACCCCTTGGTTGTTACCAGTCTTTTTCAGGCCGGGTGGGACTTCCACCTTTTTGCTGCATTTTCTTCTGAACCTCCTTCTCTTTCTGCTCCAGCGCCTTCAGCAATTGTTCCACCTGCTTTTTATTCAGTTTGCTTTCCTGAGGTTTTGGCTTCTCCTGCTCCTTGTTTTCCTTTTGTTTGTTTTCCTGCTTTTTCTCTTCCTGTTCCTGCTGCTGTTTCTTTTCCCTCAACGCTTTCTGGAGGTTTTCACGGGCCTGGGTGTCTTCCGGATCCAGTTTCAGGGCCTCCATCCAGGCCAGGATGCTTTCATCCAGCTGTTGCTGTTGTTGATGCAATACACCTTTATCATAATAGGCTTTTCCCAGGATCCTGGGATCTTTTCCCGCCTGTATCAACTTTTCGTACCCTTCCATCGCGGCAGCTTTATCGCCTTTTTTGGCAAATGCATTTGATCGGTTGTACATCGCCGTAAGGTCTGCCGGATTTTCCTGCAGAGCTTTGTCATACCGTTCAACCGCTTCATCGAATTTACCTTCACGGAACAGCTTGTTTCCTTCCCGCACATGGGAAGACTGAGCACTTCCCCGGAAGCCCAGTATCAGAAGAATGATCAGAAAAGCAGTTCCTTTCATTGCAATACTGTTTTACGTTCACTAATAAATATTTCTGTAATCAGGAGCAGTAAAGTCAACAGTAGTAAGACATAGAAAAAACTGTTGTATTGAACAGTATCGGAAGATGCCAGCTGCTTTTTCTCAATCCCATCAAGTTGTGCAAGCAGGGTTTGGGCTGCTGAAGAAGGATCCTGCAGGTACACATAGGTTCCATTTCCTTTCACAGCCAGATTTCTTAATTGTTCTTCGTTTAACTTACTGATTACCACATTTCCATTCGCATCTTTTTTGGTTTCACCGGTTTCTGGATCAATGATTGTAGTGCCGGCTATTGAGCCAACACCTACCGTATTGATCATAACACCAGATTCAACCAGGCGCTCCACTACTTCCAGTGCTTCCGGATCATGATCCTCACCATCCGATATCAGGATTACCGCCTTATATTTCTGTTCCTTGGCATTAAAGGAATTACCGGCCAGCTTAAGTGCTTCACCGATTACAGTACCCTGGGTTGGAACAGCAGCCGGACCTGCATTCTGTAAAAACAATTTGGCTGCGGATAAATCGGTGGTCAACGGCATCTGGAGATAGGCTCTTCCGGCAAACCAGATCATACCCAGCCTGTTGTTGGACAACTGATCTATCAACATGCTCGTTAATTGACGGGACCGCTCCAGACGGTTAGGTTTAATATCCTGCGCCAGCATGCTTTTGCTTACATCCATGATCAGCATTACATCCAATCCCTGGCGACTTTGATCCAGGCTCGCGCCTTTAAGCTGGGGATTGGCAATTGACAGTACAAGGCAAACCAGGGCAATCAGCACCAGGATAAACTTTCGGATATGACGAGCCGGGGAAAATGACCCTGTTAAAGCCTTAATCAGGCCGGGATCTCCCAGCAAGGCCAGTTTCTGTTTTCGGATGCGTTGTGCATTCACAAAAATGATGATCAATACTGGTACCAGGATAAGGGCAGCCAGCCAATATAGATGTTCAAATCGAAACAAGGGCTCGGTGTTTTATGGCAATTTAGGGCAAAAAGCCGGCCAAAACCTGGTCCATAATCCTTTTTCCGGCAGCTTTTAAATCAACACCTTCCTCCCTGGTTCTCAACTGGATAACAAAAAAATGCGGGTGTTGCCGAATTTCTTTCCATCCCTGTATCCAGAGAATGCGGGTACTATCTGCGTTCCTGCCTTCAGAAAATTTATACGCCAGCTTATGTTCAGTGGAGTCTTCCACAAGCATCATATTGCTGACAATAGCATGTGTTCTGCGTTGAAAAGGCAATTGGTCAAAATACAGTTTCTTGACAATTCCGAGTTGCTCGTCAGCTGTAACCCGGATGGAATTGTCTATCCAAAAACGATCCAACTGGGCAATACGCGGGGTATCATACCGCCGGGCATAACCAAGTGTATCAATCCATCGCTGCAGTGTATCCTTACCGATACGGCCAGCCAGTTCCTGAAAGAAATGCAGGGAATCGGCTTTAAAAGCCTGCTCTAGTGTGGTGCCATTAATATCCGATTGTTCATCCTTTAAACGCCCTGTTTCTACTGCAATCAGCGATTGAACGATATAGAAACTTGATCCTGGAACCACGGCCGAGTCGCGGAATATTTTTCGGTTGCTCAACACAAAATCGCCACTCAGGTTGTGAAAAACTCCAATTACACCATCCAGTTTTTCCGCTTCCATTAACTTTCCTAATCCTGCATCCTCAGTAACATTATTAGGGGAACAAGATGCCAAACAGACGGACACCAGGAACCAGCCAAGGAGATATCGCATAATTCAATTTTGTGCCGCAAAGTTAGGTAGTTTTGTCCCATGAGATTTCGCATCACCCATTCTAACTTTAAAGGTATCCAGCTGATTCACCTGCATGATGATGAATTATCCTGTACGGTTTCCATAGCCCCGGAGCAGGGAGCCATGCTGCATGCATTTACAGTTCAATCCGGCATGGGACCGGTTAACATCATAAATAATTACTCCAATAAAGCCGAACTTGACAAGGAACTGGCTCTCAGTTATAAAAGCAGTAAATTATCTCCCTTCCCCTGCCGGATTGAAAATGCCAGCTACCTCTGGGAAGGACATCGGTACCAGTTTGCCAACCGATTTCCGGATGGATCTGCCATACATGGACTCCTTTTCAACAAAAACTTTACTATCAAGGAACAAAAAACCACTGAATTCTTTGCTTCCGCGCTATTTGAGTACCAGTATGAAGCAGAAGATCCCGGTTATCCATTCCGGTATACCTGCCAGGTTCTGTACACCCTCTTTCATGGAAATACCCTGCAGGTACAGACAACGCTGCATAACAGTGATCAACAAACGATTCCTATGGGAGACGGATGGCATCCCTATTTTCAACTCAGCGAAAGCATTAATGATTGCTGGCTGCGGTTTCCGGCAAAAGGTATGCTGGAGTTCAGCGAGCAACTGATTCCAACCGGAAGAATACTGCCTTATCAAACATTCAATGCAAGCAAACCTTTTGGAAATACTGAGTTAGACAATTGTTTTTTACTGGATCCAGCCGGCGGACAGCCGGTGTGTGAGTGGAGCCACCCGGCTAGCGGGCTTTCCATCCGGTTCGTTACAGATGAACAGTACCCCTACCTGCAGATTTATACGCCGCCAGACCGGAAAAGCATTGCAATTGAAAACCTGAGTTCGGCGCCGAATTGTTTTAATAATGGAATCGGCTTGTTAGAACTGGCGCCAGGCCAAACAAAAACACTGACCCTGCATTATATAATAGATACGAAAGAAACCAATTAACTTGTTCTCAAATTTTAAACCACAGAAATGAAAACGTATAACCTCCTGCTCACTTTCCTGGTAACCGTACTCTTCACCGCCTGTATCCAGATTGAAGAAGAGGTGGAAATCAGGGAAGATGGCTCAGGAACAATGGCTGCCAGAACCGATATGGGCCAATTATTTGAAATGTTGAAAGGTTTTGCTTCTCCGGAAGACCTGCAAAAAGATGGTATGGACAAAGCCATGGACACAACCATTATGATGAAGGATATTGTAGACACTGCTCAGGAGTTGAGTGCCGAAAATAAAGCCCTGCTTCGCAACGGAAAACTGCAACTCCAGATGAACATGAAGGAGAATCTTTTTAACATCAACATGAATTTCCCCTTCAAGAGCATTGCGGATGCTAATAAACTAACCAAGGCAATGAATGAAATGGATGTCATGGGCAAATCACTCAAGAATTTGGGTGGGCAACAACCCGGTCCGGATCAACCGGCCCCTATTCCCAGCAGCGGCGGCGGAATTGAAAAGGTTAATTCCATGTACGATGTCACTTTCAGTAATGGAGAATACAAAAAGATATTGAACCAGGCCCGCTATGACAGCCTGATGAGTGATCCCAAACTACAGGAATCAAAAGGAATGCTTTCCATGATGGGCGATATGAGCCTGAACCTGACAGTAAAAGTTCCCAAAAAAGTAAAATCAGTAAGCAATCCCAGGGCGGTGATTTCTGCAGACAAAAAAACCGTTACGCTTAAAGGAGATATCATTGCTGCGCTGGATTCTCCCAAACTGATGGAAATCATCATCCGCTATTAATGAACCAACCTGGAGTTACAATAAAAAATGGCTGGCAAATCGGTTACCTGACACTGTTAGGAATCCATTTGCTGGCTATTTTTTTTAACTGGGATACATTACGTTTTGTGACGAAACCCCTGTTAATGGTTTGGCTGCTCGTTTATTTCATTTCCATAACAGTGCCGGGAGCTCCCTTTCGAAAGCTGGTGATCGCAGCACTGTTTTTTTCCTGGCTGGGAGATGTGTTTCTCATGCAACCGGCTTCCAGTTTTTTTATGGCAGGATTAGCCAGCTTCCTGCTTGCACAATTGTTATACACCTGGATTTTTCTAAATGCCAGGAAACGCTGTAATACCACAGGCCGCTGGAACCCGGTGATGCTGATTTCAATACTGGTATATATAATCCTGCTTTATGCCTGGCTTTTCAGGACCTTACCAAATGAACTCAGGCTTCCTGTTTTATTGTATGCCATTGCTATCGGCAGCATGCTGACAACCGCCTTTCATGTACATGCAAAACCATTCGAAAATCCTGCACTGCTGCTGATTTGCGGTGCTGCACTATTTGTGCTTTCCGATAGTCTGCTTGCCATTAACCAGTTCATACAACCATATCCCCTGGCGGGTGTTGGTATCATGCTGACGTATGGTCTGGCACAATTATTCATTGTTAAATCAATTTCCCGCATCTCATGATACAAACTGATTTTTTAGTAATCGGATCCGGAATTGCCGGCCTTACCTATGCCCTTAAAATGGCGGAGCGATTTCCCGATAAAAAAATTACTGTAGTTACCAAAGCCGCTGCAGATGAAACCAATACCAAATATGCACAGGGCGGTATAGCGGGAGTAACTGATTTCGAAAACGACAGCTTTGAAAAACACATCAACGATACCCTGATTGCAGGTGATGGGCTTTGCAATGAAAAAATTGTAGAAATTGTTGTGAAGGAAGGGGTACAGCGGATCAGCGAAATCATTGAATGGGGTGCCAAATTTGATAAGAATGCTGATGGCGATTATATGCTGGGTATGGAAGGCGGGCATAGTGAATACCGCATCCTGCATCACAAAGATGTTACCGGAAAGGAGATGGAACGGGCACTGATTGAAAAGGTGCAGCAATTCCCCAACATAGAATTCCACAAACACTGGTTCGTTATCGAATTGATTACCCAACACCACCTGGGTTACCTGGTTACCAAAAGCACTCCGGATATCCAGTGCTATGGAGTTTACGCACTCAACACCAATACTAACCAGATTGAAAAAATTCTCGCCGGAACCACCCTCCTTGCAACGGGAGGGAATGGTCAGGTTTATCGCTCTACTACCAACCCAGCCATAGCAACCGGAGATGGAACAGCGATGGTCTATCGGGCCAAAGGCCGGATTGAGAATATGGAATTCATTCAGTTCCATCCCACAGCTTTATACGAACCCGGGGTTGGCGGTCAGGCTTTCCTGATAACCGAAGCCGTTCGGGGTGATGGAGGTATCCTTCGAAATAAAAAAGGAGAAGCCTTCATGGAACGGTACGATGAACGCAAGGACCTGGCACCCCGCGATATTGTGGCCCGCGCCATCGATTCCGAGATGAAAATCACCGGTACTGAACATGTTTACCTGGATTGCCGCCACCTTGATAAAGACAAATTCATTCATCATTTCCCGAACATTTATGAAAAATGTCTTTCCATCGGGATAGATATCACGCAACACCAGATACCTGTTGCGCCCGCTGCTCACTATAGTTGCGGGGGAATAAAAACCGATGAATGGGGTAGAACTTCCATCCAAAACTTGTATGCTGCAGGAGAATGTGCTTCAACCGGTTTACATGGAGCCAATCGACTGGCAAGCAACTCTTTATTGGAAGCAATGGTATTCGGAAATCGGGCGTTTGAAGATGCATCCCGATTACCACAAACATCGATCGACCCTGCGCTTATTCCGGATTGGGACAGCGCCGGAACAACCGACCCCAGAGAAATGATCCTGATTACGCAGAGCCTGAAGGAGCTTCAATTATTGATGAGTGATTATGTTGGCATTGTAAGAACCAATGTCAGACTGGAAAGAGCCATGCGGCGGCTGGATCTGTTATGGGAAGAAACAGAAAAACTGTACGTAAGTACTACCCTCTCCCCCCAACTCTGCGAATTACGAAACATGATCACGGTTGCCTACCTGATTGTCAAGGGAGCCCAGTTCAGAAAAGAAAGTCGCGGACTTCATTTTAACACCGATTACCCGGAAAAGAGCCCGATTCTGCAAAACATCGTACTCTGACCTTTTTCGGAAAATACCGTGTTTTTCTCCCCCCTTCCTGCTTGGAGGTAGAGAAACAGCCCATTACATTTGTACAAACAGCCAATCAACATGTATTATTTACTATATGGATTTCTTTACCTGGCATCACTCATCCCGTTGAGGATCCTGTATGCCCTGGGAGATTTGCTGGGTTGGCTGATCTTCGACCTTGCTGGATACCGAAGAAAAGTAATAGACCAGAACATATACCTTGCTTTCCCGGAAAGGACCGCCGAAGAGCGAAAGGGAATCCGGAAAAGATTCCAGCGCAACTTTATTGATACATTTATTGAAACCCTCAAACTCATTTCCGCCGGAAAGTCATTCATAACCAGCCGGATGCAGGGCGAGTATGACAAATTCAATACGCTCTACGAAAAAGGGTTACGTTGCCAGGTTCATATGGGACATAACTTTAATTGGGAACTGGGAAACCTGGCATACGGTTACTACTGCAAACACCCCCTCTTAGGAGTCTATATGCCGCTTAAGAATAAGGCAATGGATAGAATTTTCCGCGAGCTCAGAAGCAAAACCGGCACCATCCTCCTGCCTGCAACAGACATGAAGAACAGCATGTTTCCTTACCGCGACACACAATATCTGCTTGGACTGGTGGCAGACCAGGTGCCATCAAAAGTTCACCAGGCCTATTGGTTAAATTTTTTCGGACATCCCACACCGTTTATTCCCGGTCCTGAGAAAGGTGCGCGTGCAGGAAATATACCCGTAGCATTTGTAAGTATTTCAAAGATCAAAAGAGGATATTATTATCTCCACGTTGAACTTGC
>JAGKTB010000172.1:0-8383 GCA_018993145.1 Flavihumibacter sp. | reverse complement strand
TCCGATCTGTTTCAGGCGCCCGGGGTCGTGGAATCTTTGGTGGCAACCAAACTTCGCTTGGATCTGTAAACGGACAGGAAATTGATTATGTGGAGTTTCAGAAAAGATTGCAGCTGCAGGAAAACCAATTACAGCAGCAGGGTTATCCCATCAACGAAATGATGCGGCAAAATATCCAGGAACAAGTTTGGAATCAGTTCATTGAAGAAAATGTACTGGAAGCCGAATTCAAAAAATTGGGATTGGCTGTAAGTGGCCAGGAATTGAATGATATTCTGTTCGGAGATAATCCTCCTGCCGATTTTCGTCAACAGTTCACCAACGAAAATGGACAGTATGATGCGAATAAAGCCAAACAGGCAGTAGATGCCCTGAAAAAGCAGAAGAATGATCCGATGTCAAAAAATTTCACGGAACAATACCTGCCTGCTCTTGCTAATTTCCGTCTTCGGGAAAAGTATACTGCTTTACTGGCCAATACCTATTATATTCCAAAATGGATGGCGGAAAAAACAACTGCTGAAAACAGCCAGATTGCTGCCATCAAATTTGTAGCCGTACCATATAATACGATCAGCGATAGCCTTCCCGAGGTAAAAGTTACCGATGAAGATATCATTGCATATATTTCTAAAAGAAAAGAAGAATTCAAGCAGGAAGCTTCCCGCAGCATCAGCTATGTTAGTTTCAGTGCAGCTCCCACCGCTGAGGACACAGCTGCAGTTCGGACCAACCTGGAAAACCTTCGCGAAGAGTTCAGAAATGCCGGCGATGCTGCTCAGTTTCTTACCCGCAACAATAGTGATGTTCCCTATTTTGATGGATATGTTCTGAAGTCAAGATTACAAGTCCCAAATGCAGATACCATTCGTGATCTTCCGGATGGAGCTGTTTACGGTCCATATCTGGATGGTGGAAATTATGTGGTAGCTAAAATGCTGGGTAAACGCAGTCTTCCTGACAGTGTTAAATGTCGCCATATCTTAATCAGTACTCAAACCAATACAGATAGTGTTGCGAAAGCCCGAATTGATTCCATCGTAGGAGCTATCCGCGGAGGAGCCAGCTTTGCATCCATGGCCGCACAATTCAGTGAAGATCCGGGAAGCAAGGACAATGGTGGAGAATATGATTTTGGTAGCCAGCAGATGGGTAATCTTGCAAAAGAATTCGCTGATTTCATTTTCTATGGTTCTACCGGCGAGAAAAAAGTTGTAAAAACTGATTTTGGTTACCATTATATAGAGGTATTAAATCAGAAAGGTTTTGAACAAGCGTACAAAGTAGCTTACCTGAGCCGTCCTATTATGGCCAGTCAGCAAACCGAGAACACAGCTTCCGGTGCTGCAAATCAGTTTGCCGGAGAAAGCAGGAATGCAAAATCCTTTGACGAGAATGCAAACAAAAAAAATCTAACCAAACTGATTGCCCAGGAAATCAAAGCAAATGATATCATGATTCCCGGACTTGGTTCTAGTCGCCAGTTGGTACGTTGGGTAAATGAAGCATCTATCGGAGAGGTTTCTGAACCATTCAATATTGAGGATAAATATATTGTTGCGGTTCTTACCGAAATTAACAAGGAAGGCCTGATGTCGCCCGCGAAAGCTCGTGAGCTTGTTGAATTCCAGGTTCGCAACCAGAAAAAAGCAGAAGCTATTAAGAAGAAAATTGGTACTGCCAATACACTGGATGCGGTAGCAGCCGCCACACAGCAATCTGTTTTGAATGCTGACAGTGTAAGATTCTCTTCTCCCTTTATTCCAAATGTTGGACAGGAACCCAAGGTAATCGGTGCTGCTTTCAATAAGGCCTATCAATCTGCAGTTTCCGCTCCTATCACAGGAAATGGAGCAGTGTTTGTTTTGAAAACAGAGTCTGTTTCAGCAGTATCAGATGGTGGTTTGAATGCTGATGAGCAGCGTAAAATGATGATGCAGCAAATGCGCCAGTCTGCCGGTTTCCGCGCAGTAGACGCACTTCGCAAAGCAGCTAATGTAAAAGACGAACGCGCCAAAGTGCTCTAAGCATTGCGTTAAATGTATACAAGGGGGATGCTTTCGGGTATCCCCTTTTTTAATTTACTAACTTTGTTCTTCCGAATGTGTTAGTATCAAAAACAATTGAGATGGCAGATCAGATTGTAAATAAAGTGGCGGAAAGTGGATTGATTACACTCGACCTGGAAGTCTACCTTCCCCGGGAAATAATTGTAGAATTTGACCTGGCGAATCACCTGTTCATGGGACTGATTCTGAAAGAAAAGGAATTCCGGGAAGCAATGAAACAATTGGATTGGGAGCAATACCGAGGGAAAATGGTGGCAGTTACCTGCTCTGCTGATGCTATTATCCCGATGTGGGCCTATATGCTGGTTGTTAGCTATCTCCATCCGGTAGCTTCAGCTGTTTACCAGGGATCGGCTGCTGAATTTCGCAAGCAACTTTTCCTAAATCGGCTGTCCACCATTGATGCCACCGAATTTGATGATAAACGTGTGGTGATAAAGGGTTGTGGCGATCAACCGATCGGCGAGTATGCCTATTTTGAAATCACCCGGATCCTGTTACCGCATGCCAAATCTATCATGTACGGTGAACCCTGCTCAACGGTTCCGGTTTTCAAAAAACGTTAAGCACCTGTCTGCGTCTTTAAAAAAGCGGCAGCTTTCTCCAGGTCTTCCGGCGTATCAATATTAACCCCGAGGTAATCGGTTATCACCATTTTAAGTGGAATGCCATTTTCCAGATACCGCAGGCATTCAATTTTTTCTGCTGCTTCGAGTGGCGTCATTGACCAGCCAGTGAAGTTCATGAGCGCCTGCTTGCGATAGGCATACACCCCCACATGTTCATACCAGGTTATTGCTTGCTCGGTACTACGTGGATAAGGAATCGGACTGCGACTGAACAACAACGAATTACTGAACTTGTCCACTACCACTTTTACCACATTCGGATTCTTCACAGCTTCCGCATCGTGCATTTCCTGCATCAGTGATCCTACCTGAACAGTCGGGTCGTTGAAACAGGCCAGTAATTTTTCCAGCGGCGCTCTTTTTACAAAGGGCATATCTCCCTGCACATTCAGAATGATATCCACCTCCATATGCTCCACAATTTCAGCAATCCGGTCGCTTCCACTTTCGTGAGAACGCTGACTGCGATAGACTTTTCCGCCAATAGCTGCAATCTCCGCATCGATGATATCACTGTCGGTTACCACACTCACTTCATCAAACAATCCGGTCGCCAGGGTATTTTCATACACTTTCCGAATGACAGTAGAATCACCCAGTGGCTTCATTAGTTTTCCCGGAAATCGCGTGGCATCGTATCGTGCCGGAATCATGGCAATGGTTTTCCCCATCAGTTGCTAATTTGTTCGCAAAGATGCATCAATAATCGGTCTTGATCTTCTTATCAAATGGAATCCTGAACTGATAGGCCAGATCTTCATCGGTGCGGCCATCCAACACATCCAATCCATATTTTAGTCCGGCCGGATCTACATACCGGAAGGTTCCAAAGAGCCGGTCCCACAAGGAGAAAATATTCCCATAGTTGGTATCCGTTAGTGGCCGCTCAAAATGATGATGGGCCTTATGCATGTTGGGTGAAACAAAAACCAGGCTGATCGGGTAGTCCAGCCATCGCGGCACGCGAATATTAGCATGGTTGAAATGAGTGAAAAGCGCTGCGCAACCGCGGTATAAAAAATACAACCAGACCGGTGTTCCAATTACCAGGATACCAATAATGGTGCTGGTTTCCCGGAACAACCATTCGCCAGGGTGGTGCCGGGTTCCGGTGGTAACATCCACTTTGGTATCACTATGATGCACCATATGAAATTTCCACATGAACTTCACCTTGTGCATCATCCAATGTGGAATGTACTGGCCAAACAAATCCATGAAAAGCAGGCCGATAAAAATCTGCATCCAGCCAGGCATTGAAATCCATTGCAGCAAGCCGAATTCATTGGAAACAGCAAGACTGCAGAACCAGATCGTAACCAGGCCAAAAATCAGATTAAGCACCAGGGTGGTACCCAGAAATACCAGGTTCACACCTGCATGCCGGGTTCGGTTAAACTGAAATTTGAAAAGTGGATAATAGCCTTCCAGCAGCCAGAAAAAAATCATTCCGCCCATGAGGAACAGAATTCGATGAGCTGAAGGGATGGTTTCCCAATAGGTAAAAAAAGCTTCCATATGCAGGCAATTGTTCCTACAATTTACCAAAGTGGAAACAGGATTGGAACAGGTGTAGAAGAATCTTGACTCAAATCATCTGAAGTGGTTGGTGCATCAGCTGAAACCCAGATCCGTAACCCGGTTACCGCAGGATCTACAGATCACTTCTGAAGTAAACACGCTTTCTGCATTGCCTCTCAGCCTGGCAATCCAGCGATTCCACCAGTTCAGGGAGGTTACATGGGTCCGGCGTTCCAATGCTTTCGTACCGCAGGAGGGGCAGGGCAAAGTTTGCAAATACGCATCTGTGGCTGCATCCAGCAGGGAGATTGCTTTGGAGAGGTCATCATTTAATACCATGAGTTTCATCCCGCCAATAGCCGGACTCAAAAATGGATCAATGGTAACGGTATTTTCATCCTTGAGATGACAATTGATCCCATGCTCTTTGAGCAGGTTAAGCTGAATATTTGCCTGGATATAATTGTCGTATGACCGGATCTGTACAAAATGCATGAAGGAAAATCAGGATCAGGCATTCAGCATCAGCGGCATCACCAGCATCAGGAGCTCTTCGTACTCATCTGCCTCCATGGGGCGAATGATACCGGCTTTGGTTGGGGTGGATAATTCCATCCTAACCTCATCGCTCTCGGCAGCATTCAGCATTTCAATCAGGAAACGCGCATTAAAAGCGATGGAAAGATCTTCGCCATCGTATTGACACTTCATACGTTCGTTACCCTCGAAGCTGAAATCAATATCCTGCGCAGCCAGTTGTAATTCACTTCCGGAGATATTCAATACAACCTGGTTGGTGCTTTTATTGGAGAATACGCTTACACGGCGAAGGGCACCCTGGAAATCTGACTTGCTGACAATCATTTTGTAAGGGTTGTCGGCCGGGATCACCACTTTATAATCAGGGAAGCGGGCATCAATAAGGCGACAGCTCATCTGTGTATTACCATGAGTAACAAACAGGTGATTGCTGTTATAACTAACTGTGATTACATCATCGTTATCCGGAAGTGCTGATTTCAGGATGTTCAGCGGTTTTTTCGGAACGATGAAAGAATCACCTTTGGGACATTTTACATCTGTGCGCTTGTAGCGAACCAGGCGATGCGCGTCGGTAGCCACGAACTGAACAAAGTTTTTATCCAGCTCAAAATACACACCTGTCATAGCCGGACGCAGATCGTCATTGCTCACAGCGAACAATGTTTTATTAATACCGGTAACCAGTGCACTGCTTGTCATTTCAAAAGAAGTGGTATCGTCAGCAGATGGTTCCTTCGGGAAATTGTCGGGATTTTCACCCATCACCTTATACTTACCATTATCGCTGGTCATTTCGATACCGAAATTCTTATCGATATTGAAAGTAAGGGGTTGGTCAGGAATGTTTTTGAGAGAATCGATCAGGATCTTGGCAGGAATACAAACCCGTCCATTTTCTTTTGCTTCGATATCCATCTGTACCCGCATAACCGTTTCCAGGTCAGTGGCTACCACATTCAATTTGTTCTTATCAATTTCAAACAGGAAATCTTCCAGGATGGGTAAAACTGTATTTGCATTGATAACACCACTGATCTGTTGGAGCTGTTTCAGTAAAGCCGATGAGCTAACGATGAACTTCATAAAACGGTTGCGATTTATAAGGGACGAAACTAAGGAATTCCGGCCATTCTAAGATTGGGATATGGGGAAGATTGGAAAGGGTGGTCGGTTATTTTCTGGGATTCTTTCAAATTGGGTTTTTTCCTCATTACCGTAATACGGAACTTTATAAAATGTTGCAGGGAAAAAGACTGACTCCGGATCAGGCCTTACAGAAGGCGCGTCATTTTTGTGGGTACCAGGAACGTTGCCACCAGGAGGTAAAAAATAAATTATTCAGCTTTGGTCTGAACCGCCAGGAAGTGGATGACCTGCTTTCAACCCTGATTGAAGAGGATTATTTGAATGAAGAGCGATTTGCCATCCAGTTTGCCGGTGGTAAATTCCGCATGAAGGGATGGGGCAGAGGCCGGATCAAAAATGAATTGCAGCAAAGGCAGGTGAGTGAATACTGTATAAAAAAGGCGATGAAGGAGATTCCGGAGCCGGCATACCTTGAAACACTGGAGAAACTTGCCCGAAACCGGTGGGACAGTTTAAAAGGGGAGGATAAATTACTACGACTACGAAAAACCCAGGATCACCTGCTGTATAAAGGATACGAATGGGACCTGATAAAAGAAGTGCTTAAAGGATTGCAATCCGGGCAAACTTCCGACGAATGAAGTAATTTCAGGTATGTCTACCCTTACCATAACCACCATTCAATCTTCACTGCATTGGGAGGATCCCGAGGCAAATCGCCGGATGTTTGAGGAAAAAATTGAATCGGTTTCAGAAAAAATGGAACTGGTTGTTTTGCCGGAAGCCTTTACCACCGGCTTTTCCATGCAGCCCGAAAAGCTGGCCGAGACCATGGAAGGACCCACGCTGGCCTGGATGAAATCCCTCGCCGCGCGGAAAAGAATTATCCTCACCGGTTCTGTATTTATTAAGGAAGGCGATCTGTACTATAATCGACTGCTTTGGGTTTTACCAAATGGGCAGATAGGTCATTATGATAAGAGACATCGCTTTGCGTATGCAGGTGAGGACCAGCATTTCAGTGCCGGCAACAGGAGGTTTATTGCATCCGTCAAGGGTTGGCGTATATTTCTGCAAGTCTGTTACGACCTGCGTTTTCCGGTCTGGAGCCGGCAGCAAACTGACCGGTCGGCTGAGGCAGCCGAGTATGATGTGCTGATCACAGTTGCCAACTGGCCGGAGCGGCGCAATCATGCCTGGAAAACCCTGCTCGCTGCCAGGGCTATTGAAAACCAGTGTTATGTAGTGGGTGTTAACCGGGTTGGGGAAGATGGAAAGGGGATTTACCACAGTGGTGACTCTATGATCCTGGACCCGCTGGGAACGCCGCTATATCAGAAGGAACATGGAGAAGATATTCATACTCTTACCCTGGAAAAATCCAATCTCGACAAGATCCGACAGCAACTTCCCTTTCTTCGTGATGCTGATGCTTTCACCATATTAAATGATCATCCTGATGCCTGAAATTCAAACTTTCCATTTTACAAACGGCCGCATTTTCACCGGCGACGACTGGTTGACTGAAGCAGTTATAAAAGTTGAGCAGGACAGGATTGTGGAAATATCCTCAAATCCTAACCGGAAGCATGTTACCGGTCAGCTATCACCCGATGAGTACAAGGATTTGCAGGGGGGAATGCTGGTACCTGCCTTTATTGATGTGCAATTGTATGGGGGAGATGGTCAGCTTTTTGGTGTTCATCCTTCCGTGGAAGCCATCCGTGCCACAGTAGAATATTCACGAAGAGGCGGAGCCCACCTGATTCTGCCTACCGTAGCCACCAATGATAATTCAGTAGCGCTGGCTGCCATCATAGCAGTAAGGGAATACCTGAACCAGGGAGGTACCGGTGTATACGGACTTCATCTGGAAGGACCTTTTCTGAATCCTGTTAAGCGGGGCGCACATGTGCTGGAGAAAATTCAATCACCCTCCATGGATAAACTGCGCGCACTGGTTGAACCGGGCCGCGGAATCATTAAGATGATGACCATCGCACCGGAACTCTTTAAACCGGATCAGATCCAATACCTGAAAGATGCCGGTATTATTCTGTCAGCGGGCCATAGCAATGCAAGTTTTGATGAAGCCAATAAAGGATTTGACCTGGGGATTACCACCTGCACTCATTTGTTTAATGCGATGTCGCCCCTGCAACATCGCGCCCCTGGATTGGTAGGCGCCATCCTTGCACATCCAACCATAGCTTCCAGCATTGTACCGGATGGATACCATGTGGATGCGGTAGTGATCAAAATGGCCAAGCAGCTGATGGGCGAACGATTGTTCATTATTACGGATGCGGTTACAGAGAGCAATACCGGGAATTATTTGCACCAGTTGCGTGGAGATCATTACACACTACCGGATGGAACGCTTTCAGGATCTGCATTGACCATGCTTACAGCTGTGCAGTTTTGTGTTAAAAAAGTCGGAATTTCAATAGAAGAAGCGGTACGAATGGCTTCCTTGTATCCTGCCAGGGTATTGGGTATTGAGAAAGAGTGGGGCAAACTGGCAGTAGGATACAG
>JAGKTB010000171.1:0-4132 GCA_018993145.1 Flavihumibacter sp. | reverse complement strand
TATTTAGGGATTTTAGCTCGGAAGACAGCCCGTTATTTTACTATACGAACCAGCGACAGACAGATGTGATCGTGCGTAAAAGAGAAGTGTATGACGGAGCCCAGCCCTGTGGAAATGCAGTTATGGCCTTCAATATCAGGTACTTAGGTATCATATTTGAACGGCCTGACTGGTCTGGGAGGTCGGCATCCATGACAAGTGTAATGGCAGGTTCAGCAGTAAGGTATCCTGGCTCTTTTGGTTGCTGGGCGATGGAAATAATGGGTTGGGTAGATGGATGTGCAGAAATTGTGGTAGTGGGAGAGGAGGCAGACGTACTACGAAAAGAAATTATGGCTAATTTTATTCCGTACAAAGTACTTCAATCCGCCACCCGGGAAAATCCCGCTTACCCGCTTTTGCGTCACAAGCCCTCCGCCCCTGATACACTAATCTATCTATGCCAAAGCTATAACTGCCTTCGGCCGGAAAGCGCTGTAGACAGGTTTTTGGAACATTTGTAGGTGATTTTGGACTGAAAACGAGGTTATTTGGCAAGATTTTATTGGGGTGCAAAACAATAATCCCCTTTTATAGACCGTTAATTTTGTCACGGGAACAAGCAAAATCAGTTCCTTGACGTAAAATATAAACTAAAGAAGCTGATGTTGACAAAGCATTATATTTGCCCACTACCCTTTAATATTATGAAAATGAAAAACCTGTCCACGTTGTGCACGCTTGCAGCCGTATCTATGTTGGCAAGCTGCGGAATGTTTGGAAAAAACTCCAACAAGGGAGGATTACCAAACGATGGTCAGTTGCACGGCGTAGCGCCTGGCAACAAGTACTCTATGCCAAAACCTCCGGGAATGGTGTACATTCCACCCGGGACATTCCACATGGGTCCAAGTGATGAAGATGTCAACTATGCGTACACTGCCCGTAATAAGCAGGTATCCATTAATGGCTTCTGGATGGATGCCACTGAAATCACCAACAACGAATACCGCCAGTTCGTAAACTGGGTTCGGGATTCTACAGCTGCCAAGCTGATGGGATTTGTGAAGAATGTTGATGGGGTAGACCAGGTGGACTGGGCAAAGGCAAAAACCATCAAGTGGGGCGATAAAGCTACCATTGAAAAGATCGACCAGTTGATTCTTTCTCCTGAAAACCGCATCTTCGGAAAGAAGGAGCTGGACGCATCCAAATTGGTGTATCTATTCTGAAACTTTTGGTAATAAAGAAGCCGCAAAGCGTGAGAATGCCGGCAAACCCCGTTCTGTGTTCATCGTGAAAAAAGATGTTCGCATCTATCCCGATACGCTGGTATGGATCCGTGATTTCTCCTATTCTTATAATGAGCCTATGACCAAGCGTTATTTTTCTCATCCAGCATTCGGAAATTATCCGGTTGTGGGTGTAAGCTGGGTACAGGCTACAGCTTTCTGTGAGTGGAGAACTCATTACCTCAACTCTTTCCTGGAAAGTAAAAAACGCGCTCAGGAGTCTGATTTCCGCCTGCCTACAGAAGCAGAATGGGAATATGCAGCCCGCGGCGGTCGTTCACAATCTATGTTCCCCTGGGGTAACTACTACCTGAGAAATAAAAAAGGATGTCTGCTGGCTAACTTTAAGCCTGGCCGTGGAAACTATCCGGAAGATGGTGGTTTCTATACAGTTCGTGCTGACGCTTACTGGCCTAACGATTTCGGCCTGTATAATATGGCTGGTAACGTAGCAGAATGGACTTCTTCTCTTTACTATGAGGGTGGTTACAATTTCCAGCACGATATGAACCCTGATATCCGTTACAACGCGAAGGATTCTGATCCTCCCCGCATGAAGCGTAAGGTATTACGTGGTGGTAGTTGGAAAGACGTTGGTTATTTCCTGCAAACCGGAACCCGTTCTTACGAGTACCAGGATACGGCTAAATCGTATATCGGCTTCCGCTCTGTAATCGATCTTCCACCTACACAGGGAAAAGGCAAAAAATAAGCGTATAGCAAATTTCTAAAGACAACATCTTACTAGTAATTATTTGATTGAAAAATCGAACTGGCAGTCTTTTATCTAAAATCTAATATCTATATCAAACAAGTATCTAAACCCTTATTCAAACTCAAAAATTAACAACTATGGCTGGTGCATCAAAATCTACTGACAAACTCGTGAATATCTTCGTATGCGTGGGCGCTGCGGTGGTAATCTTCGGAGCATGGGCAAAAATTCTACACCTTTCTTTTGCCGACATTATGTTAACCGTTGGTCTTCTGACGGAAGCCCTGATCTTTATCGTATACGCATTCTTACCGCCTCCCGGTGGTGAAATGGCTGCGCTGGCTGAAGCTCTGCCGAAACTGTCAACCAGTCCGGCTGGCAACCCTGCCCTGAACAACCTCGATAAAATGATGCAGGAAGCTGATATCACTCCAACCAATCTGAAAAAACTGAGCGAAGGTTTCAATAAACTGGGAACTACCGTTAATCAAATGAAAGACGTTTCTGATGTTGTAGCGGCTACTAATGATTATGCTGCTAAAACAAAAGAAGCTGCCGGTGCGCTCGGTCAAATGAAAGATGCGTATCAGAAGAGTGCCTCTACTATGGCAGTTTTCAACGAAGCATCTGAGAGCACCAAGCAATTCCATACACAGGTACAGACCCTGACCAAGAATCTGGGATCTCTGAACACAATCTATGAACTGGAACTCCAGGATACGAACAACCATCTGAAAGCGATGAACAAGTTCTATGGTAATCTGGCCCAGGCTTCCGAAGCAATGCAGGGAAGTGTGGAAGATGCCAAGAAAACACAGGATCAGATCGCTGCACTGGCGAAAAACCTCGGCAATCTTAACCAGATTTATGGTAACATGCTGAACGCCATGCAAGGTCGCGCTTAAGCCAGGTTGATCGTACCCTTTATTGAAACTGTGAAAAACTAGATTGACAACATTTAAATCCCAGATCCATGGCCTTACCTAAAGAGCCCAGGCAGAAGATGATCAACATGATGTATTTGGTGCTTACCGCGCTACTTGCATTGAACGTATCATCTGAAATCCTGAACGCATTCAAAACCGTTGATGAAAGCATCCGTACTGCAAACGCAGTAGTGGATGAGAAAAATAAGACGACTTACGAGTCGTTCGAAGCCAAGCTGAAGAAGGCAGAAACTGCAGAAAAAGCAGGTATCTGGTATCCGAAAGCGCAGCAGGCTCAGAAATTGTCTGCAGAAATGTCAAAGTACATTGATGATCTGAAGACTGAGCTGAAAAAAGAATCCAAAGGAGAAAACATCGGTACTCCTGAAGAAAAGTTCTCTATCGATAACCTGGATGCATCTACCCGTATGCTGGTAGAAGGTCCGAAGGGCGATGAGTTATTGAAAAAACTGACTGATTTCCGCAACCAGATGCTGGCGATCGTTCCTGAACAAAAGGCAAGTTTTGAAAAATCACTGCCCCTGGATCTGAGCATTCCGAAATCTCAGACAGGAAGCACAGTTCAGAACGACTGGAAGTCTGCCTATTTCCGTATGACTCCAACCATTGCTGCTCTGACTATCCTGAGCAAATTCCAGAATGACGTAAAGAATTCTGAAGCCCAGATTGTTGATTTCTGTCATAAAGAAATCGGTGAAGTAGAAGTAGTATTTGACGAATTCCAGGCTTTTGCCGGAACAAACTCTACCTACCTGATGCCAGGCCAGGAACTGGAAATCACTGCCGGTGTTGGTGCCTTCTCAAAAGCAGCAAAACCCTCTGTATCAATCAATGGTGCTCCTGTAGCACTGGGTGCTGAAGGAACTGCAGTTTACAAAACTACTGTAAACGGTGCTGGTGAGAAGAGCGTAAACGTGGAAGTTAAGTTCAAGAAGCCAGATGGAACTGATGCTGTTCTGAATAAGACTATCAAGTACACCGTTGGTGTTCCTTCCGGAGCCTCTGTATTCCTGGAGAAAATGAACGTGGTTTACATTGGTGTTGACAACCCTGTAATGGTATCTGCTGGTTCTGCCGGTAAAGAAAAGATGAACGTAAGCTTCACAGGTGGTGCAATCACTTCTGCAGGTGGCGACCGTTACATCATTAAACCGAACAAAATGGGGCCTGCGGAAATCAAAATCACTGTAGAAGGTAAA
>JAGKTB010000170.1:0-4807 GCA_018993145.1 Flavihumibacter sp. | reverse complement strand
GGTATCGTTATGACTAAAAATGCGAAAGAAGTCTGGAAAACCGAACTTGACAATGAATCCTTCCTGGAATATGAACAAGCCGGTGTGCGCTTTTATGATAAATACGATTTCTCAGCCCCCTTTGCCAGTGGTTCAGGACAATACAATACGATGATTGTAGTACCCTGTTCTATGGGAACCCTGGGAAGAATTGCAGGCGGACAATCAGATGACCTGATTACCCGGGCCGCCGACGTAATTTTAAAAGAAAGAAGAAAACTGATCTGTGTTGCCCGGGAAACCCCCTATAACCTCATCCATATCCGAAATATGGAAACCATCACTCTGGCAGGAGGAATTATTTGTCCGGCTACCCCCTCCTATTATTCAAGACCCCAAACAATTGAAGAACTGGCCGAAACAGTTGTTGACAGGGTGCTTGACCTAGCCGGACTGAACATACGAACATTCCGGTGGGGAAGCGATTGATTTTCTTCCGTACTTTTGGATGACCAATTCTTATAACTTGTTCAGTTTTGAATATCAGTCAAATAACTACAGACACCTGCTTTCGCGCATGGCGTATGAATTAGGTGTTTCGCTTCAGGGCGATACGCTGGTATATCCCAGGGAAGTTGCTAGCGGATATTCTACTGTTTTTGAACTGCCAAACGGTCTTCAGGCTATTCTTTCTGACTACACGCTGAATGATCACTTTTACCTGAAACGGATTAAAGAAGCAGATGAGTTTTATGTGCTTCGTTATGAAGAGTTCCGTATTGCAGATGAATTGACTTTGAAAATAGATGGAGAAACCCTGTCTACACGAAATGAATATCACTCCGGTGTTTATCTCACGAGTTCCTTATTTGATCTTTCCTATTTCGGAAGGAAAGGCAGCCACAACAAGAGCATTAACATAACTTTTGACAAAAATTGGCTGGCCGAGCATTTACATATTAAAGATCCCGAAGAAGTGCTGTGTACTTATTTGCAACTAAAAACGGCTTCCTTTACAATGGAACCGATAGACAATGAATACCGGCGCTACTTCACAGAAATACTAAATTCAGAAAAGGATAATCCGTTGCGTATGGCAACTATACAAAACCGGATCATGCTCCTGATTGAGCGATTCTTTTCACGGCTGTATGAACGAAGCAAATCTGTTTTAACCAGCCCAAAAATATCCCGACATGATATTCAGCAACTGATGCACGTGGAGTCTTTACTGACAGCAAATGTTGAAACCCGTCCGCCTACTATAGATCAACTGGCACAGGAAGCTGCGATGAGTTCCGCAAAGCTTAAAAAATTATTTAAAGAAGTGTACGGAACCAGCATCTATGCCTATTACCAGAAGCAACGCATGCAAATGGCAAGGGACTTGCTGTTACGCGGCGACTATTCGGTAAAAGAAGTAGGCTTACAGGTTGGGTATTCCAACCTCAGTAATTTTGCTGCTGCCTTTAAAAAAGAATTCAAACTGCTGCCGAGTGAAATCCGAGCCTGAGATTATCTCAGATCAATCTCTTCTACTCCGGGATATTTTTTCTTATCGAATACAAACTGTGCGTCAGGAATCACTGCTTTCCCATTGAAATTGGATACTGTGTAAGTGTACACATTGCCATTCTTCTCCAGGATTTTAGCGCTGTAAATGGATTTCTGCGCTTTGTCTACCAACAGATATACTTTATGAAATGCCTTGGATTTGTCGATTGGAGTGAGCTCAATTTCCTGCATCAGGCGATTGCCCACTTTCTTCTCACCATTTAATTTGTACAGGAAGTCTTTATCGTAGAAATTGGTAAATAATTTCTGAGGAGTTAATGAATTTTGTCCGCCTTCCATTTTAGTGATGGTCACTTCATTTGCTCCTTTATCATAGGTCCAAACATTGGATCCGTCACTGTAAATTTCCTGTCCGGATATATTCACGCGATACTTACCACCTTTCATAAATACAACACCGGATTTTTCTCCCTGCACTTTTCCTTTTCCATCTTCCACTTTCAGGGTAAAACCGGATTGTACGGCCTTGAATGTTTTGAATTTTGCACTCACCCCATCCAGGATTTGCTTGGCTGCAGGATCTGACTGAGCCTGACTGGAGTTAACAGAACCAAAACCTATCAATAATGCTACGAGTGTTAAAATTTTATTCATGTACTCAAATTAAAAATAAGTTGCAAAGATAATTGACAATGGTATAGACTGCAATTAAGATGCAGGGATTAAGCAAGTGGTTGTCTTTAAGCCGTTTTTAACAGAAAGGCTACATATTTGTTAGGAATTCTTCCAGTTCGTGCTCTGTTTTGATCAACACTTCGCGGGCTTTACTCCCCAGGTTGGGGCCTACCACCCCGGCAGCTTCAAGTTGGTCCATCAATCGGCCCGCCCTGTTATAGCCCAGTTTCATCCGGCGTTGCAGCAAGGAAGTAGAACCAATCTGATTGGCTACAATCAGTCGGGCTGCCTCTTCAAAAAGCGGATCCTTATCTCCCAGGTCAAAATCTTTTCCTTCCATGTCTTTTTCATCCACATATTCCGGCAGTAAAAAGGCTTGAGGATATCCCCGCTGGTTTCCAATAAAATCAGTCACTTCCTCCACCTCAGGCGTGTCCACAAAGGCACACTGCAAGCGGGTCAGCTCACCATTATAGGAAATCAGCATATCCCCCTTCCCGATTAACTGCTCAGCTCCACCGGCATCCAGGATGGTTCGGCTGTCAATTTTAGAGGAAACTTTAAAGGCGATCCGGGCAGGGAAGTTGGCTTTGATGGTACCAGTGATAATGTTTACAGATGGACGCTGGGTGGCAATGATCAGGTGAATACCTACCGCCCTGGCCAACTGCGCTAATCGCGCGATGGGCATCTCCACTTCCTTACCTGCTGTCATAATGAGGTCTGCAAACTCATCAATCACCAATACGATAAAGGGCAGGAACTGGTGCCCTTTTTGCGGATTCAGCCTGCGCTTGATAAACTTCTCGTTGTATTCTTTAATGTTTCGGGTGCCTGCTTCCTTGAGAAGATCATAGCGGTTGTCCATCTCAATACAAAGCGCATTGAGGGTATTAATCACTTTTTTGGTATCTGTAATGATGGCTTCCTCTTCTCCAGGCAGCTTGGCCAGAAAATGATGCTCGATCGTTCTGTAAATGCTCAATTCCACCTTCTTCGGATCCACCAGAACGAATTTCAGCTGAGAAGGGTGTTTTTTATACAGAAGTGATACCAGGATAGCATTCAATCCCACTGACTTACCCTGTCCGGTTGCACCTGCCATCAGGAGATGGGGCATACTGGCCAGGTCAACAATAAAGTTTTCATTGTCGATTTTCTTACCAATGGCGATAGGCAGACTGAAATTGTTATGTGTGAATTTTTCGGAACTTAGCAGGGTTTTCATACTCACCACAGTCTTTTTCACATTGGGCACTTCAATACCAATGGTACCTTTCCCGGGAATAGGTGCTATAATACGGATTCCAAGGGCAGCCAGGCTCAATGCAATATCATCTTCCAGGTTTTTGATCCGGGAAATTCGGACCCCGGCAGCCGGTACAATTTCATACAGTGTAACGGTAGGACCAACAGTTGCACTGATTTTCTGGATATTGATATCGTAGTTCTTCAGAGTGTTGATGATCTGGTTTTTGTTCATCTCCAGTTCTGCCGGATCCTGAACAATTTTTTCACTTCCATGGGTTTCAAGCAGATCCAGTCCCGGGTATTTATAATCGCGCAAATCCAGGGTTGGCTCATAAGGAGGCAGTTCATCCACTTTAACCGCATCCTCTTCCGATTCCTCAGACAATGGTTGTGATTTTATTTCCAATGGAAGATCCTCCACCGGTTGATTTTTCTTCACCGGAGGAGCTATAACAACCGGGGGCTTAACTTCATGTACCGGCTCGGGTTCGGGTTCAGACTCAGGTTCTGGTTCCGGGGTGATTTCGGCAACCAACTCTTCTTCTTTTTCAATAATGTCAAACGGGATCATTTCCTCTTCTTCCGCCGGAGGAACTACCACTACACCACCTTTTTTCTTCAATCCATTTTTAGAAGCAAGGGTTTCATCAACGAGTAAGCGGGCACCGGAATTTTCCACCTCTTCATCTTCCTCATCAACTGGCAGCGGTGGAGTTAGGGTATCATTCCGGGAGTCGGGTTGTTGATTCCTGGTTGGCAGTTTGGGAATTTTGGGCACATCAAACTGCGGGTTGAATCTCCAGATGAAATAGGCGATCCCACCCAACAACAAAATAGCAGCTGTTCCGATGGTTCCTAAAAAACTGGTCATCCATTTGCTGATCATATTTCCTACAGCACCGCCCCAGGCAAAACTGCTGGATCCTGAAAAAAAGGCCAGGCTAACGCTGAAGTATAGGAGTCCCACCAGCACATACCGGATATTCCGGCTAACCCGGAAAAGTTTTTTTCGAAAAAGCAGATTGGCACCCAGCACAAAAAACAGACTGCAGAGAAAATAAGAAGCAAGGCCAAATCCCTTGTAAAAAAAGAAATGGGAAACCCAGGCGCCGAGTCTTCCAAGCAGGTTGGCCACTTTGATATCCTCGGCAAACAGGAAATAGCTGCCCCCGCGGAAAACCTTGTCCTGATCTGCCTTCCAGGTGAACAGGTAGGAACTAAAGGCGATAAACAGAAAGATGGCCAGCAAAAGGCATACTGCACCAATGATCTTCAGTGTTCGTTCATCCTTTACCAGCGTTTTCATTTCAACCTGCTCCTCTTTATCAGGTCGCAGCTAAACTGCATCGGGACGTGATTCTTTACGGCTCTTCGCCTTATTCGCCAT
>JAGKTB010000169.1:0-4323 GCA_018993145.1 Flavihumibacter sp. | reverse complement strand
GTAAATCCGTGGTCCTTTTAACGGATGAAATAGATACCATTCCCCCATCTATCATGGTAAGGCCCAGGTGCTGAAACTCCTTGTTCAGCACCCCCTGAATTTCGCCTGCTACCTGCTTCTGTCGTTTTGTCTCCTTTTGCATGGGGTACTTGCTTGGTTACTGCAAAGAAACAAATAATTCGGGAGCTGCCCCACCCTAAATTGACGTAGGTTTGCCGTTTCTAGTTAATTGGTAGAATGAAGAAATTTTCGCTCGTATTTAAATACCTCGCAGAAAAAAAGGCCAATATCGCGCTCTATTTTCTGTTTAACCTGCTCTCCATCGTTTTCTCCCTGGTTTCCCTGGCAATGCTTGCACCCTTCCTGCAGCTGCTTTTTGGGTTGGAAAAACTGATGATTGACAAACCGGTTTTTGAGTGGACCGCCTCCTCGGTGCTCGACCAGCTGAAATACCAGCTCAGTGAACTGATCAATCAGAATGGTCCGGTTGCCGCCCTGGCTGCCATCTGTATCACGGTAATCGTTTCCATCTTTTTCAAGAACCTCTTTCTCTACCTCGGACTTCGCATGCTCACGCCCATGCGCAACCATGTGATGACCAAACTGCGCGGAGAACTCTATTCCAAGATACTCAGTCTGCCCATTGGCTATTTTACCGAACAACGAAAAGGGGATATCATCAGCCGGATGAGCAACGATGTCAATGAAGTGGAATGGAGTATTATTGGGGCGATGGAAGTCCTGGTGAAGGAACCCCTCACCCTGATCCTGATCATCAGCTCGCTGATCTTTTTGAGTCCGCAATTGTCCTTATTCCTCGTGGTATTATTACCCGTGATGGGATTTGTGATTGGTCGGGTGAGCCGTACGTTGAAAAAGCAATCCAACCAGGCCCAGGTACAACAGGGATTGTTGTTAAGTGTGCTGGATGAAACCCTGGGTGGGATGCGCGTTATCAAAGCCTTTAATGCCGAGAAACTGATCTCTGGCAAATTTGGCAGCATCAACAAACACCTGAATCATATCCGCAATACCATGAATTTCCGCCGCGATCTGGCATCGCCGATGTCGGAGTTCCTGGGTGTGCTGGTATTGTGTGCGATCCTCTGGTTTGGAGGACAACTGGTATTGAATAACAAAGCCGGACTGGATGCTGCAGGTTTTATCACCTACATTGTTTTCTTTACACAGATCATCAATCCGTCCAAGGCTTTCTCCAACGCCTTTTATAATGTGCAAAGAGGAACAGCCGCCATTGAACGTATTGAAGAAGTGATTAACGCCCCCGTTAAAGTGGAAGAAGCCACTGCACCGAAAACACTTTCTTCGTTTAACCATAGCATTGAGTTCCGTAATGTATCCTTTGCATATGAGGAAACAACAATCCTGGAGGATATCAATCTCGTTATCGAAAAAGGAAAAACAATTGCACTGGTTGGCTCCTCCGGATCAGGAAAATCCACATTGGCCGACCTGGTGCCCCGTTTTCATGATGTAACCAAAGGAGAGATTCTGATAGATGGCGTGAACATCAAGGAATACTCACTGTCATCCATACGCGATCAATTAAGTATCGTAACCCAGGAGCCGATCCTGTTCAATGATACCATTGCATCCAATATCTCACTGGGTATGCCGGAGGCCGACCAGGTTTCCATTGAACAGGCAGCAAAAGTGGCGAATGCACATAGTTTTATCATGCAGAAAGAAGCAGGATATGAGACCAATATTGGGGATCGCGGCAGTAAACTCAGTGGTGGTGAACGTCAGCGACTCACCATTGCCCGGGCAGTGCTGAAGAATCCGCCCATCCTCATCCTGGATGAAGCCACCAGCTCTCTCGATACAGAAAGTGAACGCCTGGTGCAGGACGCGATTGATAATATGATGCAACATCGCACCAGTATTGTGATCGCCCACCGCCTCAGTACCATCCGCCATGCGGATGAGATCATCGTTTTGCAGAAAGGCCGCATCGTGGAAAGAGGCAACCACGAAAGTCTCTTATCTCAGCAGGGATTTTACAAGCGGTTAGTGGATATGCAGGAGGTAAAATAAATTTGAATCATACAAATACATACACATGAGACAATTTTTCCTTGGCTTATGCCTTTTGGGGGGATTGAGCCTGGTCCAGGCGCAGCAACCCGTAAGTTATGAGCAGGCATTCAAAGGGGCACCTACCAATATGATGCAGCCCCTGCCCATGGTTAGCAAATGGCTCGATGGAAAACATTACCTGGAAACCCGTACCGAAAACAATGTTCGCCAAACAGTAAAGGTGAATGCAATTAGCGGAGTGGCAGAAGCCTATACTCCTCCCCAGGCTGAAAAACCAGCTCCGGCGGTACCTGCGATTGCGGTTATGGGTGCCCGTAACCAAACCAGTTCTCCCGACGGCAAGTATTTTGCCTACACCAAAAAGGATAACAATCTGTATATCCAGGAGATTGCTACCAAAAAAGAAATTCAACTGACTAAAGACGGTAACGATTCTGTACTGAATGGATATGCGTCCTGGATCTATTTCGAAGAGATCCTGGGCCGCGCTTCCCGCTACAAAGCATTCTGGTGGAGCGAAGATGGCAAACACCTCGCCTTTATGCGCTTCGATGAAAGTGGCATGCCCGTTTTCCCAATTTATGTGGCAGATGGCCAGCATGGATACCTGGAAAACAACCGGTATCCCAAACCGGGTGATAAGAATCCGGACGTGCGTATTGGTATCGTAAATATTGAAACCGGAGCAACCACCTGGGCTGATTTCAATGAAAAAGAGGATCAGTATTTTGGTACGCCGGTATGGACACCAGCCGGACAACTTTGGATTTCCTGGATGAACCGCGGACAGGATCAATTGAAAGTTTACAATGTGGATTTGAATTCAGGAGCCAAATCAATGGTGTATGAGGAAACTCAAAAGACCTGGATCGACCTGGATGATACCGACCGCTTTGAATTCCTCCCTTCTGGTAAAGGATTTATCCTGCGCAGCGATGTGAGTGGCTGGAAACATTTTTACCTGCACGATATGAGTGGCAAAAGGCTGGCGACACTGACTTCCGGAGATTTTACAGTTGGCGCGATTCACAAAATTGATGAAAAGGCAAAACGCATCTATTTTGATGCACGCAAGGAAAACAGCGCTCGCACAGACCTCTACAGTGTTGGCATGGATGGAAAAAACATGCAGCGGCATTCTTTTGGCGATTATACCTTTCGCGGCATGACCATTTCTCCTGATAACAAATATTTTATCACCACCTATTCCAATCTGCAAACTCCGCCTACAATGGTGTTAGCAGACATGAAAGGAA
Source organism: Flavihumibacter sp. (assembly GCA_018993145.1). Taxonomy (GTDB): domain Bacteria; phylum Bacteroidota; class Bacteroidia; order Chitinophagales; family Chitinophagaceae; genus Flavihumibacter. The sequence continues at coordinate 1,006 of JAGKTB010000169.1, read as the reverse complement.
AGGTTATTCGTGAACTGGGAACATCAAAAGGAAAAGGTGCTGACATATATGCACAACCGAAAAGGGAATTGGTTCGCGTAAAGTCTGCTGATGGATTGTTTGATCTACCGGTATTGATTACCTATCCGATTGGATTTGACCCTGCGAAAAAATACCCTGTCATCATTAATATTTATGGCGGTCCGAATGCAGGAACGGTGTATGATACCTATCGTGCAAACCCAACTGAAATCTGGTGGGCCCAGGAGGGACTGATACAGGTTGCGATCGACAACCGTAGCAGTGGGCATTTTGGTAAAAAGGGAATGAACTTTATTCACCGTCAATTGGGTAAATACGAAATCGAAGATTACATGAGTGCAGCAGGTTGGTTGCGCAAGCAGCCCTGGGTAGCAAGTGACCGGATCGGTATCACAGGTGGCAGCTTTGGTGGTTATATGACTGCTATGGCTTTGACATATGGTTCGGATTACTTCACTCATGGTATTGCGAATGCATCTGTAACAGACTGGAGTTTGTACGACACTCATTACACCGAGCGCTTCATGGATACCCCGGCTGAAAATCCTGAAGGATATAAAGTCACTTCAGTGATGACCTATGCAGATCGTTTAAAGGGCACCCTTCGCATTGTGCATGGTACTACCGATGATAACGTACACATGCAGAACAGCGTGCAGTTAATCAACAAACTGCAGGACCTGGGCAAACCCTTCGAAATGATGATTTACCCGAATGAACGACACGGCATTGGTGCCAATGTTCGCGCCAAGCGCGAGCCCCTGGTTTCCGAGAATGCCAGCTTCTTCTACAAACACCTGCGGAACAAGCCGGTTCCGGAAGTCTTCTGGAAAAAAACCGAGCGCAAGGCATTTTAATAGTACGAATTAAGCAGGGCTTAATGACTTCTCAAAGAGGTGTAGTAACTTAGATACTCCACCTCTTTGATTTTTATGACAATCCGCCGCCAATTCATCAGCAAACTGACCGCTCCCTTCCTGGCTAT
>JAGKTB010000168.1:0-4670 GCA_018993145.1 Flavihumibacter sp. | reverse complement strand
TCCGGCTTGTGCCAGCTTTGACCTGTTTAAAAATTACGAAGACCGCGGTAAGCAGTTTAAAGAAGCTGTATTAGCGCTCTAAAAACGAAGAATGAACCAACTCTTAAATAAAACCAAAGGCGATAAAGTGATCTGGGCACTGGTAGTGCTCCTGGCACTGATGTCGTTGCTGGTGATATATAGTTCCACTGGTTCATTGGCCTATAAAATGTATAAAGGGAATACCGAAATCTATCTGTTCAAGCAGGTGGTGTTTATCGGTGTGGGACTGGTGCTGATTTATTTTTTCCACCAGGTAAATTATACCATTTATTCCCGTGTGTCGAAAGTGTTGTTCTGGCTGGTTATTCCGCTCTTGATCTATACCCTGTTTTTTGGAGTTCGGCTGAATGAAGGAAGTCGCTGGATCAAACTCCCTATTATCAATCTGACCTTTCAAACATCCGACCTGGCAAAGCTGGTATTGTTCATGTATCTGAGCCGGATGCTAAGTAAAAAGCAGGAAGTAATCAAGGATTTTAAAAAAGGTTTTCTGCCGCTGATCATACCTGTTGGCCTTGTATGCGTATTCATTGCTCCGGCCAACTTGTCCACGGCTTTGCTGGTTGGCGCTACCAGTATGCTCCTGCTTTTCATTGGGAGAGCCAGTATGAAGCACCTGTTTTATACCGGACTAATTGCAATGGTTCCGGTAGTGATCCTGATTCTGATGGCGGTATGGCAGCATAAAGAAGGAAACGGTGTAGCGCCTAAGATAGAAAATCGCAATAAGCTAACGGCAAGGGTCGCTACCTGGGTGAACCGGGTGGAAACCTTTATGTATGGCAGTGATCTGAAAAATGATGAGGATAATTACCAGGTTAACCAGGCAAAAATAGCGATCGCGAAAGGGGGCTGGATGGGGTTGGGTCCGGGCAATAGTGAACAACGCAACTTTTTGCCACACCCGTATTCTGATTTCATTTATGCGATCATCATAGAAGAATATGGAATTGCGGGAGGCGCATTTGTGTTGTTTGTATACCTCGTGTTTTTATTCCGGAGTATACAATTGTTCCGGAAATGTCCGTTTGCCTTTGGTGCTTTCCTTGCATTGGCATTGAGTTTTACGCTCGTCATTCAGGCCATGACCAATATGGCGGTAAATGTGAACCTGTTTCCGGTAACCGGAGTAACACTCCCATTGGTAAGTATGGGAGGAAGCAGCTTTTTATTTACCTGTACGGCGATCGGAATTATTCTGAGTGTATCCAGGTTTGTAGAGAAAAATCAGTTGGAAGGTAAAGAGGAGGAAGAAGAAGAGGAAGAAACGCAAGACGAAAAGGAGGTAGCCCATGCCTAAGCGGATCATCATAGCAGGAGGAGGAACCGGCGGGCATATATTTCCGGCGGTAGCAGTGGCCAATGCTATAAAAAAACTGGCGCCCTCTACCGAAATTCTGTTCGTTGGCGCAAAAGGGAAGATGGAAATGGAAAAAGTGCCACAGGCCGGTTACCAGATAGAAGGGCTTGATATTGCTGGATTCAATCGCACGGCACTCTGGAAAAATATTTCACTGCCCTTTAAACTGATCAAAAGTTTTTTGCAGGTACGCAGCATTTTTTCCCGGTTTCAACCAGACCTGGTATTTGGTGTAGGAGGATATTCCAGTTTCCCCGTGTTGAAATATGCACAGCAACAAGGGATTCCAACCTATTTGCATGAGGCAAATTCCTTTGCCGGTAAAACCAATCAGTTGCTTGGGAAGAATGCAAGGACCGTATTTGTTGCTACGCCCGGGATGGAGAAATTTTTTCCGGCAGATAAAATAGTAGTGAGTGGAAATCCGGTGCGTTCCAACATCGTGAACTGCCAATTATCAAAAACGGATGCAGCCCGATTTTTTGGATTGGATCCGGAGCGCCCGATCCTGCTTTCAGTAGGTGGTAGCCTGGGGGCCAAAAGTATCAATGAAGCCATTGCGGCCGGATTGGATGCTTTACAGGCAGCAGGTATTCAGCTGATCTGGCAAACGGGAAAACCTTTTGCTGAGACCGCTAAAACGGCAACGGCTAACCGAAAAGGAATCTGGGTGAATGATTTTATCAAAGAGATGGAGTATGCCTATGCTGCAGCGGATGCGTTGATCTCCAGAGCTGGTGCAATGAGCATTGCTGAAATTTGTGTAGTTCATAAACCGGCCGTATTGGTTCCCTATCCCTTTGCTGCAGAAGATCACCAAACCGTGAATGCCGGTTACCTGGTAAAAGAGGAAGCGGGGATTATGGTAAGGGATGGAGAGGCTGCTAAACAGTTGGTGGCTACAGCTATCCGTTTGATGGAAGATCCTGCAAAACGGGAATCCATGACTAAAAAACTGGCCCTCCTGGCAATCCGGGATGCTGATGAATTAATTGCAAAACATTTATTACAATAAACTTGCTATCCGTTAAAGACATACAATCCGTTTATTTTATCGGTATCGGCGGTATCGGAATGAGTGCACTTGCGCGTTATTTCAATGCGCTTGGAAAAACCGTTAGCGGATACGATAAAACGCCTACGCCTCTTACACAACAACTGGAAGCGGAGGGTATAGCGATTCATTTTGAAGAAAATCTGGCACTGATTCCACAACGTCCGGATCTGGTGGTTTATACGCCTGCTGTACCGAAACAACACGCCGAACTGCTGTATTACCAGCAGCAGGAAGTGCCAGTGCTGAAACGGAGCGAAGTATTGGGCATCATCAGTAACAGTTCATTCAATATCTGTATTGGTGGAACACATGGTAAAACCACTACCACTACAATGACAGCTCATGTGTTGCGACACTCAGGTTATGGCTGTAATGCTTTTCTGGGAGGTATCAGTGTGAATTACCAGACCAATTTCTGGAGCGATCCACGAAATGTAGCAGTCATTGAAGCCGATGAATACGATAGAAGTTTTTTACGCCTGCATCCGGATATTGCCGTGATCAGTTCCATGGATCCGGATCACCTGGATATTTATGGAACTGAAAAAAATCTGCAGGACGCGTTCATTGAGTTTTCTCAAAAACTGAAACCGCAGGGACTATTATTCAGCAAATATGGATTGCCAAGATCCTCTGAGCTAAAGGCCGGTAAACATTTTACTTATAGTCTGGATAATACCAATGCTGATATCTATGCGAAAGATATCCATATGCAGGATGGCAGTTATAGCTTTTCTGTGAAACTGCCGGATATCGAACTAAATGGTGTAGAACTGCATATGGGCGGGTTGCATAATGTGGAGAATGCTTTGGTGGCGATCGCCATTGCGCAGCAGTTGGGAATAAGTCCGGAAAAAATAAAAGAAGCGATTGCGGCATTTAAAGGTGTGAAAAGAAGATTTGAGTATGTAGTGAAAAGTTCTCGCATGGTCTTTGTAGATGATTATGCACACCATCCGGAAGAATTGAATGCGTTGATCAATGGAGCGAAAGCCTTGTTTCCGGATCGTGTCTGCACTGTAATTTTTCAACCGCATCTGTATTCAAGAACCCATGATTTGTCATCGGGGTTTGCTAAGGCACTCAACCAGGCTGACAAGGTGTTGCTGTTGCCGATTTATCCGGCAAGAGAATTGCCAATGGAAGGAGTGGAGAGCGCATTGATCGCAAATCAGATGCAGGGGGGAAAAGTTCAACTGTTTGAAAAAGCTGCTTTACTGAATCATATTAAAGAAACAATGCTGAATAACAAAGAGCAGTTGCATTTATTGATAACGGCCGGAGCCGGAGACATTGATGCACTGGTTCTGCCGATTGCAAAATTAATTGAAGACCATGCCGGGTAAAAAAATCAGTATACGAAAAGTGTTGGTAGCCCTCAGCTGGATGCTGGTGGGAGCGACCCTGCTCGTAGTGCTGATTGCGGCAATCAACCGGACCAACGATGCCAATTGTTCAGTAATTAAAATAACTATTAAAGGATCGGGTGAAACCAGTTTTGTGGATCGTGGAGATATTCTTTCCATAATTGGTGCCAAAACAACCCGATCGTTTGCCGGTAAGTCGATGCAGTCAATAGATCTCCGTGGTTTGGAAAACCGCATTCGTAAAAATGTTTGGGTAAGAGATGCAGAGCTCTACTTTAATGCGGATCGGGAACTGGAGATAATGGTTAAGGAACGGACGCCGGTTGTTCGGGTATTTACAGCCAATGGGGCCTCCTGGTACATGGATACAGCAGGTGTATATCTTCCCATCGTATATGGAAAAGCTCCGGTGAAATTGCCGGTAGTGACAGGACTGCCTGAGAAACTGTTGAAAAGAAGGTCTGGTGACAGTTCCCTGATTGCAAGGGTATTGGGCATTGTGGATGTGTTGAATAAGGATCCTTTCTGGGATGCACAAATCGAACAGGTGGTGTATACGCCAGAAAAACAAATTGAACTGATACCCCTGGTGGGAAATCACCGGATCCTGTTCGGAAATGGGAGTGAAGCGGCAAAAAAGTTCTCACGACTCAAACTGTTTTTTGAGAACGTGCTGCTCAATACTGGCATTTATTATTATGTTACTATTGATCTTGGTTTTGCAGGGCAGGTAGTGGCAACGAGAGCAGCAGGAATATCCACACCCGTGGATAAAAATATAGTTCCGTACAAACTCACAATAGCACCTTTACAGGTTAGTAATCCAGTATCCTCCGAATCCCGT
>JAGKTB010000167.1:0-4951 GCA_018993145.1 Flavihumibacter sp. | reverse complement strand
TCAAGACCTTTTGTTTTTTCTTCGATGGAGGGAAGAGCCTGTCCCAATGAAAACAAAGGAAACAGCAGCAGTAATAGAATGCGCATGATGGTGTGTTTTGTTAAAAATAAGGAAACGGGAGACAAAGGAGGCAAGGAAGAAAGGAAGAGGGAGGAATGGAAGACGGAGAAATGGAAGATGGCAAGGATGGAGAAGGAATCACTGGAGCAGCAAACGTAAAAAAGAAAACAAAGAAGACGGGAGGCAGGGAAGAGGGTACAACAACTAGAACATATCACGGTTGGATTTCCACCAACGATAACCAATAAAACCCATCAGCGCGAGAGGGGTAGCAGCGAGATAAATAATCCCTGAGTTTAGGGCTTTAGCAGGCTTTTCGCCCATTTGTTGGGCTGTTTTTGTACAGATAGAGCACTGTGCATCGGCAGCATTGGAAAGCACTACAACAAACAGGAGCATCATTGTCCATCTCACCAGTCGCATAACACAAATTTTGACAAATTTAGGGAAGCTTTTCCAATGGTGGATTATTTGCTTAACACCGGAGCATTAAACACAGCATTCATCTTCATAAAATTGGTGTTTTCTTTCATCAGGGTGGAGCTTACCTGGTAAGTACCATTTTCATTTACACTGTATTGAAGAAGGAGATCCGTAGCCGGGAATTGACGTGGATCAATCACATGTAAAAATTTCACCTGCGAACTGGATACCAGTTCAACCGGTTTTTCGAGTGCCTGTTCCAGTATCTCCTGAACCAGCTGGATCATACATACTCCAGGCACGACAGGCTGCCCGGGAAAATGCCCCTGAAAAATGGGGTGCTCCGCATTCCATAATAGTCCGGCTTTTACCATCCCATCCCCTTTTTCAAGAGCATGTATGGTGAAAAATTCGCCTGTGAGTATCATCGTTCGAGTTTTTTGAGTGCTATATTGAATGAAAAATTCAGATGTCTGATCTGTATTGAGTCCGGATTGCCAGTGCCCTGGTAGAAATAATTCAATCGCACTAATGGTTTTCTTGTAGAAGAAAGTTCCGCACCTACCAAATTTTGACAATTTTTATCCGTCAAATACCAGGCCTGTTTTTTGCCTTTTGAATAACCATGATAAAGATAGTTTCCGTGTTCAAGAATTCTTTCGGGTATTTTCCCCCTCTCCTGCATGAGCAGGATTTCAAAATCCTGTCGTAGTGCGGATATCACAGGTTTCCTGTTTAATTTTTTGAGGATATCAACGACTTTAAATTCACCATTTTCCCTGAATTCAAAATCAAAAAACTTTACTCCCATTTCCGTAGAGAAAACGATCCTGGTGGAAGAATCCGGCATTTTTTTAATAAGTAATAATCCACCCAGCGATCTACCGGTGATGTCTACCTGCGCTTTGTATAACTCATTCTCGAAACGGGGGCCCAATTTCGTCAAACAATCCTCCCTTACCGAAACAGGCGGATAACTGTTGTAGATGGAACGGCAACTATTCATAACCGTTACAAGCATTACCAGCAGAAACAGCTTATTTGTATTGGAAAACCGCATCGGGTATCGCCTGGTTGATTTCCTTGTTCTGAAAACTGATCAGGGTATTATCGCCCCCTTTTTCTATCATATTGATACTGGCTACCGAGTAATCTTTCCGATCAATTGTTACCAGGATAGTTGAAAAGAAACCCTGCATATCCTTTGTTATCGGAACCATCTCCACCAGGTACTGCGATTTGTTTTCAAATGCCTTCACTTTGAAATCAGGATTCGTAAAAACCGTACCCTGCACACAATCAATGGTCAATTGATTGATTTTCTGAAAGAGCTTATTGGACCGGGCTGACACTTTGTTTTCCTTTTGCCCGTCTTTAATATAAATGTTCTTACCATTTATAATCATCAGGTATTGAAAGGGATGTTGGTATTCCATGCGCACCTGGGTTTCCTTTCGAAACCAGAATTTACCCTTCGAAATAATTTTTTCTGCCAGCAGACTCAGATTTTTCTCCTGCGTGAAATCAGCCCGAATCGAATTTACCTGGGCCGACTTTGCCGTAAAAGCGGATTTAAACGATCCCAGATCCGGTATCGCTGTATATCCCTTATGCTGAGCATTCACCGCAGTTGCAGTGATAACCAGTATGACTAGAAATAATTTACGCATACGCATCTTCGTTAATCAGTTGGTCAATTGGTACGATTTCATAACCCCTTGCTTTTACACCCTGCAGAAATTCCGGAAGAATCGCTGCAGTTATTGCCATGGTATCATGAAATAAAATGATGGCTCCCGGCCTAAGTTCCTTCAACAGCTTTTCCAGTAATTTCTCCTGGTCTTTCGCTACCGTATCCAAAGACCGGATATTCCAGCCAATGGTTGTCATGCCCGTTTTTTTTACTGCCTTCGCAAGGTTAGGATTGGTTACTCCATAAGGCGGACGAAAATAGGTTGGTTTCCTTTTCGTGGCAGTATATATCAGCCTATTGGTTTGCTCCAGTTCCTCCTTCATGCGCCCCGGCGAATACAGATCAAATAAGGCATGATGACTATAGCTGTGATTTGCGATGATATGCCCCTGTTCTACGATCCTGCTGGCCAGTTCGGGATATTGTTCCACCCTTTTTCCGATACAGAAAAAACAGGCCGGCACGCTAGCGGCAGCCAGGCTATCCAGGATAGCTGCTGTATACTCCGGTAACGGACCGTCATCAAAACTGATGGCAATTTGCCTGGCATCTGTTTTTCCACTACATATTACCGGCATATAGAATTGTGAAGATACCCGGATACTGCCCCAGACCAATACGCCCACATAGATCAATACCACTACAACCCATGACCATACCGGCAACCCGATAAGCCAAATCGCCAATAAGGCAAGTATCACCAGTGCCGAACTTGTTTTAAAGGTCAGCATGCGGACAGTAAAATAAATGAATGATAGCCGGATGGATCTGCCTGGTAAACCAGGATCCGCCCTGGCGAAAGAAGCTGCAATCCATCTACTTCCACTTTCCCTGCTTTCAACCACCAGGCCGCCAGCCAAGTGGCAAATGCAGTGGCAGTAGGATAGACACCACAATATTTTTTATATCTGATTTCCGGTAGACCGGATCCCAATATGGAAGAAATTTTCGCATATTGATCAGCGTTATAATCCATCTCTTCCTCACCGGACAGTAATACATCGATTTGTCCGGATGCCTCTTGCAACAAATCAGCAGCAAGATCCTGAAGCTCTTCCGGACCGGGATCAAATAGTGTATAAACCTGATCAACCCTGGCCCAGCTTTTTTCTGAAGCTGTATCAGTTACCAGATAATAGGCAGCGCCTTCACCTCCTGCCTGGTGACGATACAGGCCAAATCGTTCCAGAAGTGCGTAACTGTAATCGGTTAGTTCGTCTGCGGCACCAACCAAAACCGACGCACCCGGATGTTCGGTTAACCATAACCGTGCATCCTGGAGCGATCGTTCAAATGATTGCGCACGTTGAACATAAGTATTATTGTAAGCGTGGCATTTCAGTAACAATGCCACCTGGGCACCAACTGTATTATGGGTAGACTGTATAAATGCAGTGGGCGTTAGCATTTCCTCTCCGTTTTCAACCAGTCGTTTCAAAAAAATACCCGTGTCCTCCAGGCAGCCATAGGCAGTGCCGGTTATGATGGCATCCGGATTGGAAACACCGGCCTGACGAAGGGCATCCATCGCGGTAGCCACTCCCATCCTGATAACACGGCTCATCCGTCGGATCAGTTTGGGATCAATCAGGTTATTATAAGCTGGTTCATAAGCTGTCAGTCGGTTGCCTTCGCCGGGAATAAAAGAAATACCGGATGTCATTGCATCAAAAACCGGAAGGGGTGATATGGCGGAAGCTCCATTTATATACATGACTACCTCAGTGAGAATAATAAAGATGAACAATTACCACCAAATCCAAAGGAATTGGACAATACATGCTGTAATCCGTTTACAGTGCGGAGTTCGGTTACTACCACTCCCGGATTTTCTATAACCGGATGCTGTATGCGCAAACAGGGAAACAAGAGCTGTTGCTCTAATGAAAAACAGGAGTAAATAGCTTCCAATCCGCCACAGGCTGCCAGCGTATGCCCGGTGTATCCCTTTGTAGTGCTCATTGCAGGATAGCGGTTTCCAAATACTCTTTCAATTGCAATGCTTTCGGAAGAATCATTGTTCTGCGTACCGGTTCCATGCAGGTTGATATACCCAACCTGTTCCGGAGTAATTCCTGCCATTTCCAGCGCCCCTTTCATAGCAAGAAAGGAGCCGGTACCGTCTGGTGATGAGGCTGTCTGGTGATGTGCATCATTGGCATTGGAATATCCCGCCACGCGAACCCGATAGTTACCTCCCAGGAGTTCTGCTGCTTTTTCACCAACCAGCACCAGGAATCCCGCCCCTTCACCCAGATTGAGTCCCCGGCGATTCTGATCAAAAGGTTGGCAAAGCTGCTGATCCAGGATCATCAGGGTATTAAATCCATTCAGGGTAAATTTGCTGAGTGCATCCGTTCCTCCCGCTATCACCACATCCAGTTCTCCCGCCTTCAATACACGTGCTCCCAGCATGATAGCATTAGCCGAAGAAGAACAGGCTGTACTGATTGTGTTTACATAATCTCTTATGCCAAGTGCCTGTGCAATTCGCTCAGTTGTTGCTCCTCCTTCATGCTGACGAACCATCCTGAGTTTACCAGCTTTTCGGTTTTGGAGAAAAGCAGGAAAAAAATTTTCAGTAAGATCCATTCCGGCAACAGTTGTGGAAGATATCAGGCCGATTTTCAGTCGCTTTCCACTAACAGTATGGCGTACCCGATTTCCCTCCATCAATCCTGCTTCCTGTAAGGCTTCGCGGGCAGCAATAAACCCAAGCAAAGAGCTCCTGCTATTGGTGCCCTTCCAGCCGGCTATTATACTCAGCTCTTCATT
>JAGKTB010000166.1:0-3343 GCA_018993145.1 Flavihumibacter sp. | reverse complement strand
AGGATGATCGTGATCAGCAATTTCGGTTCATCCTCCGGGTTGGGGAAGATCTCCTTTTTTCCGAAACCAGCGGCTACCAGCATCACGGTTTGCACCCCCATGTTGTATAGAAAAAAAGAGAGCAGGAAGCGCTTTAAAACAGCCATCTGTTTGAGCTGGTTCCAGACCAGTTGCAATTCATGGAATCCATTTACGAGTACATGTTTTTTGGATTTGCGCTCCGCCTTGCTGCTGAGGGGCAATACGCGCAGCGTGAATTGAGCAAAACCAAACCACCAGAGGCCTACCAAGAGAAAGGAAAACCGCGGGCCAAGAGTTTTATCGCTGGCATCAAAACCAAACAGGCTTTCAAGAATACCGGGATTTAAAATGAGAATGAAACAAATAATCTGTAACAATACCGAACCCACATATCCCAACGCAAATCCTTTCGCACTGATGCGGTCCTGGTCTTCCGGTGCGGCAATATCTGGCAGATAGGAGTTATAAAACACCAAACTCGCCCAATAACCTAAAGCTGCAATGGAAAAGAAGATGATTCCTAACTCAATGCGATCCGGAGTGAAAAAGAACAATCCCAAACAGGCGGCGGAGCCCATAAAACTAAACCAACGCAGGTACACTTTTTTATTGCGTCGGTAATCCGCAATGGAGGAGAGGATTGGGCTGCTGAAGGCCACCAGCAGGAAGACCACACTGAGGGCATAATCCATCAGGGCCGTGTTCACAAATTCTCTTCCGAAAAAAGAAACTTTATGCTGGCCATTGCCATTTCCTGAAGAAGTTATTGCTACAAAATAGGCCGGAAAAATCGTGCTGGTGATTACCAGGTTATACGCACTGTTGGCCCAATCGTACATGGCCCAACCATTGATGACTTTTTTTGGTGCCGTCTGCATGCAGTTGCTTGGTTTTGGAACAGGAAATTATCCATTATGGATGACACCTGTCCACAGCAATATAAGAAGAATTACCCCAGCCACAATCCGGTAATAACCGAACCAGCGGAAGCCGTGTTTCTGAAGAAAACCAATGAAGAATTTGATGGCCAGCAGAGCCACGATAAAGGCCACAATATTTCCTACGATAAATGCAATCAGATTGTCCTGGGAACTGAGCAGCATTTCATATCCTTTCTGTTCTACGCCATTTGCCCCGGGCCAGTCTTTTAATACCAGGGAATAGCCGGTTGCTGCTGCCATCGTTGGAACCGCCAGGAAAAAGGAAAATTCAGCTGCTACCTTACGTGATAAACTTTGCTGCATACCACCAATAATAGAAGCAGCACTTCTGCTTACACCGGGAATCATTGCCAGGCACTGCCAAATACCAATAATGATGGCTTTTCCATAACCGATTTCAGCTTCTTCGTGTATCCGTGGATGTTGGAAACTACGATCAATGAATATCAGTACAAAACCTCCCAATAACAGGGTGATGGCCACGGTAAGCGGACTCTCCAGCAGGGCATCAATCTGATCTGAAAACAGGAAGCCGAGTAAAAGTGCCGGAACTACGGCCAGGGCCAATTTGATATAAAAGCTGAAACTTTTAAAGTCCACGAATTTTTTCCAGTAAAGCACCACCACGGCGAGGATCGCTCCCAACTGGATGGCTACTTCAAATAATTTGGTGAAGGATTCGGTATGGATACCCAGCAGGGAGCTGGCAATGATCATATGGCCCGTAGAAGAGACAGGTAAAAACTCGGTCAGGCCCTCTACGATGGCTATGATAATGGCTTCAAGAATACTCATGGAAAAAAAATATCAGGAGTTGGGCTTTTTGAAGATGGCCACTACTTCCAGCGCCAATCCGGCAATAATCAGAATCGGTGCAATAGTAATCCGGGTAGTGCTGTACACCTCTTTCTGCTCAAATACAGTTGGATCAGCGCTTCTGCCACCCGCCATCAGTAATAATCCCAATGCAATCACGGCAATACCTGCCAGCATCCAGATATAGTTGGTCTTTCCGAATAAGCTTTCGGAGGTGTGAGAGGTAGGAGTTGTAGATACTTTCTTAGACATGGTTGCAAAATAAGGATTAATAAAGATCATCCAATTTCATCTTCAGGTATTTCACCACGCTGCGGTGGGTACTCAGCAATGAAATCAGGATTCCTAATAATATGATTCCCGCTCCCAGAATAGCCAACCAGGTGGTATCCCGCATGGCTTTCAGCTCCGGAAGCTGTTGTTCTGCAAAAAAGATCAGGGCGATGATGCCTGCAATCGCAATCACCCCGGCTATAGCCCCATTCAAAATAGCCCGCATATCCATCGGTTTGGCTATGAAGCCCCGGGTTGCCCCCACCATTTGCATGGTTTTGATGATAAACCGGTTGCTGAACATGGCCAGCCGGATGGTATTATCAATCAGCACAATCACCACCACACAAAGCACGATCGCAATAATTAGCAGTATAAGGCTGATTTTTTTGACATTCTCATTCAGATTGTCCACCAGGGTGCGGGGGTATTGTACATCATTCACAGCTATATTCTGTTCCAGATCTGCCTGAATGGCTGCCAGGGAATCAGAATGTACATATTCATTAATAAGGGTAAAATCGATACTGGCCGGCAGCGGGTTGGCTTCCAGGATATTCTTCCAGTCGTCGTTGCCATCTGCCATAAATTTCTTCTTGGCATCCTCCTTGGTTACATAAGTGTACTGCCGCACATAGGGCTTACTAGCAATGTATTGCGTCAGCTCCACGCTGTCCTTGGAAGAGATGTTTTCCTTCAAATAAACACGCACTTCCACATTTTCCTTAAAATATTGTCCCAGTTTGTTGGCATTGATCACGATCCAGCCCAGCAGTCCCAGGATGAATAGCACCAGGGAAACCCCCAGAATGGACATAAAATAAGATGGTTGGGAACGTTTCGCGGAGGATTTTCCGATTTGCGTCATGATTTGATGTTTCGATGGGTCAGTACTTGTCGACGCGGACAAAAATAGCGGTTTTAGCCTTTCTGTTTGTATTTTTGTCGCCCCTTGGCCGGTTCTTTTAAGGCCAATTTCACATTTAAAATATTGTTGATCCAAATAGCAAGCATGGAGTATAGTTTCAGGCAGATTGAAAAAAAATGGCAGGCAGAGTGGAAAGCGCAGCAGACTTACCAGGTTTCCAATGACTCGGACAAGCCCAAATGTTATGTACTGGATATGTTTCCCTATCCAAGTGGAGCAGGATTGCATGTTGGCCATCCCCTCGGTTATATTGCCAGCGATATCTATAGCCGGTTCAAGCGCCTGAAAGGGGACAATGTGTTACACCCAATGGGCTATGATGCTTTTGGATTGCCAGCAGAACAGTATGCCATCGAACATGGTG
>JAGKTB010000165.1:0-5855 GCA_018993145.1 Flavihumibacter sp. | reverse complement strand
TATGAGGAAAAGCAAAACACTGTAAAGGATATTCAGTGCGAGGAATAAAAAAACGGGAGTCGTCCATGCTTTTTTCAGGAAGATAAAAAACAGGGAGATGATCAAAGTTGCGAAAGTCAGCTGATCAATCAGCTGCATTAAGAAGCCCTGGTTCGGCATAGCTTCGGATACGGTTAATGGTTATAGAATCAGGTACTAAACTAAGTGGATATATTTACTTCAGAAAGGTAATCTTACGAGGGAAAACACTCGATTTTAAACATGCAGACATTACTAAAACAAGTTGAAGGATTTATTGAAAAGGAAAAACTGTTCTGCAGGCGCGATCGGTTAGTGGTAGGCGTTAGTGGGGGATTGGATTCGGTGGTATTGGTGCATTTATTGAAGAGTCTGCAGTACCAGGTTGAGCTGGCACATATGAATTATGGATTAAGAGGAGCGGAGAGTGAAAGAGATGAAGATTTTGTTCGACAGCTGGCGGAGCAATGGGGATTGTCCTTACAGGTTAAAAAAATTGATCCGGCTTTGTTTAGTGGGGAAGGCAATTTGCAGGAGATAGCACGAAAGTTGCGCTATGCATGGTTCGAAGAATTGGTGCATACAGAGAAGCCTGTGCGACAAGGGCAACCTGCCAGTTATATTCTTACTGCTCATCATGCCAATGACCAGGCAGAGACGATCCTGATGAACCTGTTTCGGGGTTCCGGATTGAAGGGGATCAAAGGGATGCAACCAAAACGGGGGCTGCTTTGCCGGCCGCTGTTGGCAGTTGAAAGAACTGTTCTGGAAGAATATGCTGCAGAGCAGGGGTTAAGCTGGGTCGAAGACAGTTCTAATCTAACGGATAAATACAGCCGAAACAGGATCCGCCAGCAGGTATTGCCTGCCATAACAGCATTGTATCCTGATAGTATTCGGAGGATTTATCTGAACAGTAGAAATTTTCAAAGCCTGGCTGCATATACGGAGCAACAGGTGCAGCGAAGCCTGGCCAAATTGATTGAGCAAAAAGGAACCGAGCAGTGGCTACCTATTTTGAAATGGAAACAAACAGTGGGTGCCGACTATTTGCTCTTTGAATGGTTGCAGGGGGCAGGATTCAGTGCAGAGCAGGTTGAACAGGCAGTAAACCTGATGGAAAGCCAGACCGGTCACATGATTCAGAGCGGAGAATATCAGTTATTGAAAAACAGGAACTGGTTGATTCTTTCGAAAAAGGAACCGGCCCAGAATGATTGGTGGGTGATAGAAACCTCTTCGGGTGAACTTGAGTTTCCGGGAGGCAGGTTGACTTGGTCCGGCCAAAGCGGGGAGGAGTTTACTATTCCAACCGATGCTTCAATTGCATTTCTTGATAGTAGCCGCCTACCATTTCCCTTGTTGCTGCGCAAATGGAAAGCAGGTGATTATTTCTATCCCCTTGGCATGGCCAAAAAGAAAAAGATCGCGCGGTTTTTAACAGACGAGAAAGTTTCCCGGAATCAAAAAGAAAACACCTGGGTGCTGGAAGCTGACAAAAAAATCTGCTGGGTAGTTGGGTTACGCCTGGATGATCGCTTTAAAGTAAAGCCCTCCACCAAACAGGTCCTTCGTTTTCAGCTGCACCTGCCTGTTAGTAACGGGATTTGATGGTTTCAATAAAGGCGGGAAGTATATCAATATTGGCAATGAGTTTTGCCATGATGATGGTATAGAGTACACCAAAGATGGCACCGCTAAAGTGGGCCCGGTGACCGATATTTCCTCCTCCTCGTTTGGCCAGGAAAGCTGATAAAGCAAGGAAGATCACGCCAAATATATAACCGGGCATGCCTGGTAAAAAGAATACGGAAATTTTCTGCGTCGGATCCAGCATGATAAAAGAAAAGATCACGGCGGAAACAGCACCGGATGCACCTAATGCGCGGTATGCATAATTATTGCGGTATTGAAAATAGTCGGGTATAACGGAAACGATCAGCCCAAGAACATACAAACCTAAATAAACCAGTTTAGCTTTTGATCCGAATAACATAGGATTGGTGTACAGATAGCCTTCTACATATTCACCAAAGGACCACAACGCCAGCATGTTAAAGGCCAGGTGCATCACATCACCATGTACAAAACCGTTCGTGATAAAGCGATAATATTGTTTCTGGCTATCAATCTGTGCGGGCCAGAACAGTAAATCTTCCTTTATTTTTTCCTTACTGAAGGCTGAAACAGATATGGCTACAGTTAAAATGACGATCGACAGGGTAATGCTAATCATGCTCGAAAGATACAAATTTCAGTGAGTCCCCAAAATGCTAGGAATGATGGTATTTTTCATTGCGCAGAATAGTACAGGCCCGGTACACCTGCTCTGCGAGCAGCAAACGAACCAACTGGTGGGGAAAAACCAGTTGGGATAAACTCCAGGTAAAATTGGCTCTCTGCTGCACACTGCTATCCACTCCATAAGCGCCGCCAATCAGAAAGATCAGTTGCCGCCTGCTTTCATTGGCGCGTTCCTGGATCAGATGCGCAAGGTCAGGTGAACTGATGTTTTTTCCTCTTTCATCCAGCAATACCACATAATCATCCGGCTGGATATTTTGCAGGAATAATTGAGCTTCCTGTTTTTTGATGGCCCCGGGTTCTGTGAGTTTGGAGGGGGCTAATATTTTCCATTCGCAGGGAAAATAGCGGGTCACTCGACGGGTAAAATCATCTAGCGCCCCTTTGGTGGAAGCTTCCTGTTGTTTGCCAAAACTTGACAAGATTATTTTCATAAGTTAAACTCCAGCCAGTTTTTTTCTGGAACGCGTCACTTTTGAGTGTTTGAGTTTAGGTTTTATATTCCCTTTTAATTCATAAGGTCTATTAAACGCCTCCTGGTTAAGCTTAAATCTTTCAGATAGAATTCGAATGGTTTCTTTAGATAATCCCTTTTTGTAATTAAGCATATCTGAAACCAAGCCTTCACTTACATTCAAAAGGTTAGCTAAATCAACCGCTTTCATTTTATGGTCTTTCATCAAAGACTTAAGTAAAGGGATAGGTTCAAGTATTTCAAAGTTGCGGTGTTCTTCATCGTATTTTTCAATCAAAAAAGTGAGCAATTCCATTTCATCTTCTATTGGTTTGGTTTTCCTTTTTGTAGAAAAGTCCAAATCATGAAGTATCTGGCAATATTCGTTGTATTGTTTGTCAGATTTAATCACTTTATATTTCAATATTTCCATAACCTGTATTTTAATAGTCAAAAACTGTATATTGTTTATTCTGTTTGCAAAGTTTGTCGTATTCAGCATGAGTACCTAACCAGCATACATACAACCTGATACTTGTGCTGCCAAAAGAATATTTACAAATCATTCTATATTTATTCCCTGCAATATCAAAAATCACTCTGAAAGAACTATTACCTAAAAAATCAGCAGCTGGGAAAGTTTGAACTATGTCTTTAGTTGTAGCCCAATCTGCCAATTTCACTTTTGAAAGCCATTCTTCAAACGATGCCTTACTGCCACTATTCCCAGCTATAAAATCTTTGATTGTTTTTTCTTTTATCAGCCTGACTTTCATATGAACTAAAGCAAATGTACCAAAAGTTCACAAATTGTGAAGATTTCGAATTCTAAAAAAGGGTGTTTTAACTGAGCTTTGTGGGGGTGAAATAAAAAAAGGCCGCAATTTATGCGACCTCTTTGTGACTCCGTCAGGATTCAAACCTGAAACCTTCTGATCCGTAGTCAGATGCTCTATTCAGTTGAGCTACGGAGCCATTCCCATTAAGGGAGTGCAAAGATAAGGGAATCGATCTTTACATTCCAAAAATTTCAAGACCGATTTCCCTGATTTTTTTAATAATGCCAGCGCACAAATGCTTCCATAGCAGCGTATTGCGTTAAGCCGAGTTGCGCATACTGCTTGGCTGTTTGTGCATTGCGGTCTTCCGCACGCTGCCAGAATTCGCGGGAGTCGGAGCCCTGGAAAGGCACCATATCTTTCTGCGACTGGTGGATGAAAATACCATGTCTTTTCTTGATCACCTGATCCGGACTCATCGGGATGGCCATTTCAATTTCTTCAATGTTCCACTCCTGCCATGCTCCCTTGTACAACCAAACCCAGCAATCCTTGATCCATTCATCGCCTTCTGCTTTGATGCGACGCAGGGATTCAAATACGATATCCAGGCAAACCTTATGTGTACCATGCGGGTCTGCCAGGTCACCCGCGCAATACACCTGGTGAGGTTTTACTTTTCTCAGCAATTCCATGGTTATGCGTACATCCTCTTCGCCCATGGGCATTTTCTCCACCCGACCTGTTTCATAGAAGGGCAGGTTCTGGAAGTGTACATTTTCATCCTTGATACCAACATAGCGACAGGTAGCTTTTGCTTCCCCTCTGCGGATCAGTCCTTTGATGGCCCGGATCTCTGCAGTATCACTTTCACTTGGTTTTTTATTCGCGAGGAATTTATGCGCAGCGGTGAGAATTTCGCGCGACTTACTGCTATCAATACCCGAAATTTCTTCAAAGCCTACGGCAAAGTCAATAAAGCGGGTTACAAATTCATCTGTAACAGCAATATTGCCACTGGTTTGATACGCCACATGCACATCGTGCCCCTGGTCGTGCAGGCGCATGAAAGTGCCACCCATGCTGATGATATCATCGTCCGGGTGCGGTGAGAAGATCAGGCATGTTTTGGGGTAAGGCAGAGAACGCTCCGGGTGAGCAGGAATAACTGCGTTGGGTTTACCGCCCGGCCATCCTGTAATGCCATCGCGCAGCATATAAAAAACCTGCAGGTTGATTTCATATGCATCGCCTTTTTCAACCAGCAGATCTCCAAGGCCATATTCATTATAATCGCTATTGGTCAATCCCAGTATGGGTTTGCCGGTTTTCAATGCCATACTCACCACGGCTTTTTTTACCATCGCAGGCGTCCATTCGATATCTCCTGTTAGCCAGGGTGATTTAAAACGCGTAAGCTCAGATGCCGCCATTTCATCCAGCACATATACGGTATCGTTATGCTGCTGCAGGAGCGAAGCCGGGATTTGTTCTGTAACCAGTTCTTCCACTGCTTTCTGTACCACTGGGGCTTTCATGGGCCCCCATGCCATCAGGTAAATCTTGCGTGCTTTCAGAATGGTGTCAATACCCATGGTAACAGCCAGGCGGGGTACTTCTGAAATATTCGGAAACTCAAAAGAGTTGGCAATTCTGGTAGAGTTGTCGAGGGTGATCATCCTGGTTTTGGAAAACCGGCTGGAGCCAGGTTCGTTGAAACCGATATGACCATTGTTTCCAATACCTAGGATCTGCACATCAATACCACCAGCTTCTTCGATCATGGCTTCATAATCGGCACAGTGTTTTTTGATTTCCTCCTTAGGCAGTTCGCCATTGGGGATATGAATGTTTTCGGGTTTGATGTCAACATGATTGAACAGGTGTTCGCCCATGTAACGGTTATAACTTTGCAGCGCATCCTGATCGATGGGATAGTATTCATCCAGGTTAAAGGTTACCACATTGCTGAAACTGAGTCCTTCTGTTTTGTGTAGCCGAACCAATTCAGCATAAACAGTTTTGGGGGAGGAACCGGTTGCGAGTCCCAATACACATTTTTTCCCTTCCGCCTGTTTTTGACGGATGACAGCTGCAATTTCGTTGGCAATAAACAGGGAGCCTTCCTTCAGGTTATTGAAAATCCTGACGGGAATCTTCTCGAATGAATCTACCATGGTTGTTTGAATTTGGTCTTTTGCTTAATGAATGAGCGAAAGTATAAAAATTAGCAACTTTACCATAGAAATCATTTTTTTCATAGACCGGAGCGCCAGGTATAAGAGGTTCCTGGCAACCTG
>JAGKTB010000164.1:0-3261 GCA_018993145.1 Flavihumibacter sp. | reverse complement strand
TGTTGCTCACAAACGACCGGACCATGAATGCTGCGCTACTGCAACCTGCAAAGGGGCATTCCCGTACCTACCTCGTGCAGGTGGAAGGTGCTATAACCAGCCAGGCATTGCAGCAATTGCAGAATGGTGTTGAGATTTCCGTAAATGGAACAACTCATCTGACCAGGCCTGCAAAAGCGAAACTGCTGGAGAAAGAACCTGCCGTACCTGAACGAAATCCGCCAATCCGATATCGAAAAAACATACCGACCAGCTGGATTGAACTGACCTTGACAGAAGGAAAGAATCGCCAGGTAAGAAAGATGACGGCCAAAACCGGTTTCCCAACGCTACGGCTGATACGCTACCGGATTGGCAAGTTAAGTGCCGATGGCTGGGAGTCGGGCGAACTCAGAACCTATTCCAAAAAGGAACTAACGTCACTGGTATTTGCGTAGCCATAGTCAATAGATTCCTTACCTTGCCCAATAAAACAGATTCACATGCTGAAATCAATGACCGGATTTGGAAGAGCTGAACGGAATGTCGGGGACAAAACATTTTTGATAGACATAAAATCATTGAACGGGAAACAATTTGATTGTTCTCTGAAAATGCCTGGATTTATAAAACCTTTCGAGTTTGATATCCGCAAGCGCCTTTCTGAAAAACTGCAGAGAGGAACCATCGATTGCACCATCAGCCTGAAGCAAACCGGAAATGCAAAACCCGTAAGTATAAATATCTCGCTGGCCAAAGCTTACTTTCAGCCTATTGCTGAACTTTCCAAAGAGTTGGGATTGGATGATTCCCATATTCTGGGAAATATTTTAAAGCTTCCAGAAGTTATCACCCCTACCTCAGATACATTGACGGAGGACGAATGGCTGGTTTTCCAGTCGATCCTTGATGAAGCTGCGGATGATCTGAATCAACACCGCCTGGAAGAAGGAAAGGTGCTGGAAGCTGATCTGCTGAACAGGATTTCCAACATCGAAAAGCAAGAGGAGCTGATTGCAGCGTTAGAACCAAAACGGAAGTTGAAGATTCGGGAGGGCCTGGTGAAACTACTGGAAGAAAATGTGGGCGCGGAACAATATGACAAGAACCGATTGGAACAGGAAATCATTTACTATATCGAGAAAATTGATATCAGTGAAGAACAGGTAAGGCTGAAGAACCACTGCGACTATTTTCGCACCCTCCTTCGTGATAACGATGCGGAAATCGGGAAAAAGCTTTCTTTCCTGCTGCAGGAAATTGGCAGAGAAATTAATACCACCGGAGCCAAAGCCTATGACTCCACCATCCAGCAATCGGTAGTGCTGATGAAAGATGAGCTGGAAAAAGCAAAGGAGCAGGTTCTGAATGTCTTATAAGCTATTTTTACGGATATGAAAAGATTCCATTTTGCATGGCTTCCGATTTTGATGCTTTTGTTTGTTTCCTGCCAAACCATTGATGTGTTTGAACGTAACGCAACGCTGGAAAATCATAGCTGGCAGGTTGCTGATAAGCCATCTTTCGAATTCAATATTACAGATACCGTTTCCCGTTATAATATTTTTGTAGTAGTGCGTCATGCTGATGCATACCGCTACAATAATTTGTGGTTGAATATCCATACCAAAGCGCCTGGAGATTCAGTAGCGCAGGTGCAGGCGCTTGATCTGCAATTAGCGATCAATGATAAAGGTTGGCTGGGTGCAGGGATGGATGATATTTATGAACATCGGGTTCGAATTTCCCAGGCTCCTGTTTCATTGAAAGCTGGTACTTACCAATTCAAGTTGGAACAGATCATGCGCGATGATCCGTTGGAACATATCTTAAATGTGGGAGTTCGGGTCGAAAAAGCTCCTGACTAATTATGCCTCTCCGCTTTTTACCTAAACAGAAACTGGCACTTGCTACCATTCTCTACTGGTTTTTGCTATTGTATATTATTGCCGCCCTTCTTTTCTGGTATATCCGCTTACAGGAGCAAAGCAGCCAGATGGCCAATTACCGGCTAATGGAACTGGTTGCCGATGACCCGCAGTACCTAAAAAAAGTGGAGCAGATCAATGAAGAGTCCATTCGTAAAACACATCAGTACCGCGGAGAAGGCGCTACCTTCTTATTCATCATTCTGGTGGGAGCTGTTTTTGTTTTCAGGGCAGTACGGAGGCAGTTTAAAGTTGCCCAACAGCAACAGAATTTCATGATGGCTATTACCCATGAACTGAAAACACCTATTGCAGTAGCCAAGCTGAACCTGGAAACACTTCAGAAACACAAACTGGATGAAGAGAAAAAAGACAAACTCATCCGGATGACCCTTCAGGAAACCAATCGACTTAATACGCTCACCAATAATATTCTTATTTCATCCCAACTGGAAGGCGGTGGTTACAAACTGGTAAAGGAAGACCTGGATTTATCTGCCTTGATTTCCCGGCTGGTTATGGATTTTAAACAACGGTTTCCTGACCGCAACTGGATCCTAGAGATACCCGATTCTATTCATCTCAAAGCCGATCCTTTACTTATCCAGATTCTGATTAATAATCTGCTGGACAATGCAGTGAAATATAGTCCCAGGTCAGCTTCTGTTCAAGTGAAATTAGTACAGGGTACATCCAGTGTTGAAATGTCAATAGCAGACCAGGGTCCCGGAATTCCGGATGAAGAAAAAGGAAAAATTTTTAAGCGGTTTTATCGAATCGGGAATGAATCTGTACGAACCACGCAGGGAACCGGTTTGGGGCTCTATCTGTGTAAAAAAATCACAACAGATCACCGGGGTTCCATTCGGGTTTCAGATAATCAACCCAGTGGAGCTAACTTTATAGTTCAGTTACCCAACAATTAAACAACATGGCAGACAATATTTCCATTTTGCTGGTTGAAGACGAAGAAAACCTGCACGAGGCATTAAAACTGAACCTTGAACTGGAAGGATATGAAGTAAGTTCGGCCTATGATGGTTTATCGGCTGTAAAAGCTGTTCAGCAAGAGTATTTCGATCTGGTTATATTGGATATCATGCTGCCGGGGATGGACGGACTTACAGTCCTGGAATCCATTCGCATTCAGCACAACGAAGTGCCCATATTAATTTTAAGCGCTAAAAACAGTAGTGCTGATCGGGTTACAGGTTTGAAAAAAGGAGCCGATGATTACCTGACCAAACCATTTAACCTGGAAGAATTAATGTTACGGGTCCATAAACTGATTCAAAAAAATAAAAAAATAAAGGATAAGGATACCATTGGAGATACCTACCAGTTTGGGTCCAAT
>JAGKTB010000163.1:0-3372 GCA_018993145.1 Flavihumibacter sp. | reverse complement strand
GCGGATGATTTCTACCAAAAGCTGGGTTCCGAAGAATACAAAGAGAAAGCCTATTATGAGTTTCAGCTTTGTAAACAGTTACAGGTTACCGGGTATCCCTGTGTACTGATGCAGGTCAGCGAAAGCAAATTCTTTATGCTGGCCCGCGGGTATACCGATGAAGCAAGTTTTATTCAACGAATCGAAGCCGTATTGGCTGACCTGAATAAAAATTAAGTTCCATGATCCTTACTGTAACACCCAATCCGGCTGTTGACAAAAGCACGCGAACAACCCAGTTGATTCCTGAAAAAAAACTCAGGTGCAGTGATATGGTGGTGGAAGCAGGGGGCGGAGGGATCAATGTAAGCAAAGGCCTCCAGCGATTAGGAGCGCCTAATATGGCATTGATTACCAGTGGTGGTTTCAATGGAAAGCAGCTAGAAGCCTGCCTTCAGGAAGAAAGGATTTCTTACCATA
Organism: Flavihumibacter sp.; assembly: GCA_018993145.1. GTDB lineage: Bacteria > Bacteroidota > Bacteroidia > Chitinophagales > Chitinophagaceae > Flavihumibacter. The sequence continues at coordinate 2,913 of JAGKTB010000163.1, read as the reverse complement.
CCATACAGATACCAGGAGAAACCCGGGAGAATATCGTGGTACTGGAAGAGCAAAGCAATAACCAGTTTCGATTTGTATTACCGGGACCAACACTTCAGCCGGAAATCGAAGAAGACATTCTGAGTACTATCAGAAACCTTCCGGTTGCGCCCAAAATTATTGTAGGAAGCGGCAGTCTGCCTCCCGGATTCAAGGATAATTTCTATGCACGATTGGTAACACTTGCCAATGAGCTGGGAGCCAAACCTATAATTGATTGTTCCGGCAAACCTCTGGAACTGGCGGTGGCCGCTGGCGTTTACCTGGTAAAGCCCAACCTGAATGAATTGAGTCAATTGTCCGGAGTTCCGGCATTGGAAACCGATCAGGTCGTGGATGCAGCCCAAAGCCTGCTGAAAAGCGGATCCTGCAGGATGGTAGCAGTTTCATTAGGTGCGCAGGGTGCGATATTGGTGAACAAAGAACAGGTGATTCGAGTACCGGCTCCCACAGTAAAAAAACAGAGCACAGTTGGCGCCGGTGATTCAATGGTTGCCGGAATGTGTTACCAGATCTGGAAAAATGCTGAAGCCGCTGATATCATTCGATATGGAGTGGCATGCGGAACAGCTGCCACCATGAATCCGGGAACCCAATTGTTTCAGCCGGCAGAGGTGGAACGACTGTTTGATTGGCTTTGTAAACAGTAGATTCCACCTCTCACTATTTCACTCTTTTAAAATGAAAGTCGACGCGGTCGGATGCCTTATCAACTCCTGCATCAATCCATGCATGTAACGAGTCCAATCCTTTAAAACTATAGACAATTCTTCGTGGATAATCATGTTTGGGATTTTCAAAAACGTAGGATCCGTTTTGATAACCAGTCAACCGAAAACTGACACGCTCCTGCTCCGGTTGATTAAATGTTTTTGCCTGATAAAAAACCTGTTGTTGTTTTTTAATGAGAAGTATTTCTTCAGAAACCAGGGTATCCCCTTCTTTTACTTTATACATCCGTCCGACCATGGAAAACGAATCCCGGATTTTCCATTCCTCGAATTCCGGTACCGATGTGCCGGTTCTTTGCCAACAGCCTTCCAGTTGTTTTAATTGATCAAAAGGGCCGGCACCCAGTTTGAAAAAGAAAGTAAATAGCAGTATAGAATGCAAATTCATACAAGTATATCTGTCTATCAATTAAGAATTCAGCATGTCCTGAAGATTGATGTCACGGTTCCTTAAATCAATGCCGCCTTCAAACAGGCTTTTCAAATTGGTCAGGTAAAAGGTCCAGCCAGTCTTACATCCAACATGATATTGAAATTGCGAATGTTCATCTGTTGGTATTTCTGCCTGCTCGATTTCAACTATTTGCTCATCTCCCGCCATTAAAATGCGAACAGTACAAATGCCGGCTTTCCCAAACCGGAAAACAATTCGATCCTGACCATTGGCTTCCAGGATTTCACCTTTTTCAAACACCGCGTCAGTATATCCATGCCAAAAAAAGGTATAGGTACATCCCGCACGGATGGTTTCCTCCTCATCCAGGATATATCCTTTGGCATCCACAAACTCACAACTGCGAAGAAACCAGTATTCCATTCCCGCTTTGGTTGTCCAGGCATCATACAAATCACTTCTCCGTGCACGTATATTTATCCGTACGGTGAATTTGCTCCAGTCACGGTTTGACATAGTAAAAATTTTATCCAGCCGGAACCGAATGAAAGGCCACCCGATTGCCTTCGGTGTCATGAATAACAGCCATAAAGCCAATATCCGGACTTATTTCGGTTTTTGGGACAATGATTTTTCCGCCTGCAGCTTCCACCCTGTCCAGTACATGCTGTACATCCGGGTTGGCATTCAGATAAACCAGAGTTCCGTTGGCCTGAGGTTCATAAAAATCCGGGGCATAGGTGAGTGCTCCGCTTATAAAAGTATGATCCGGAACCGGGAACATCCTCATTTGAATACCCGGCATGTCCATAGGAATCAGTTCCAGTCCGAGTATGGTTTCGTAAAATTTTTGAGCACGGGCAAGATCTATTGTAGGGATCTCGAACCAGCTGATTGAATGTGTCATATGTTTGGGTTTTATCGCCAGAGGCCAATTATGGCTCCCATAAGCGTAAGGGAAACAATGGAATATCCACCATTGATCAGGATATATCGCCAGGATTTCAATTCGAATAAGCTATGAATCGCAATCGCACAGAAGGTCCAGATCCCGGCTAAAAATCCGGCAGTTGCGCCCCATGTCAGATCTGTTTTTATTTCGGCGCTGTCTACCAGGAACATCCCCAGATTGGCAGCCATAATCAGGGAAAAGAGGGCGGTGAATCCAAAGATTTTTCCTTTGTTTCCTGCGCGGATCTGTTCTTCGGTTAAGGCAGATTCTTTCATCCAGGCATTGCCAAATAATCCGGGCGAATACCATATCCCGCCTATTACAAAGGCAGAGAGACCGGCTACCAGAACGGCCAGCCAATTGATGTTGCTCATGTCCATATTAGCTGTTTTGATTCCTAAACTATTGTCTAATTTCACAATGACCAAGACAACCAGTATGAACCCGGAAGCGAGGGCGACCAAAGCCGATTTTTTTCCGACAAAGCTTCCTGAAAAAGAAAGCAGGATCAACGATATGGGATTCCGTGTGATCCTGATTCCTTTTTGCGGAATAGTGATTCCCCTGGTTACATCACTGGTGCCGCATCATCAATTCAGTCTCCTGCAGTTCAAGTTAAGTTACCTCTACACTATCGGAATTGCATTTATCATCTGGGAAGGCAACAGGTTTCTGCTTTTCACACTACGTTCGTATTTCAACTGGTTTAACCAGCCGGTAAAGAAAATCCTTGCTCTTCTATTGGTGATTCCTTTTTTTACAATACCCGCTACTGTATTGCTGCTGGTTGGCTGGTA
>JAGKTB010000162.1:0-3535 GCA_018993145.1 Flavihumibacter sp. | reverse complement strand
CGTGGTAGTGGATAAGGGCGTAGTACACGAATCTGGCACCCATGCAGAACTGATGGCAAAAGACGGACTCTACCGCAAACTGAATGAAATGCAATTCGAATTTGGAGTCGTTACCCAATCAGTTACCGAAACCATTTAACCTATGTTAATACGGGCAGTTTTGACAGGAATGCTGTCAGTACTCATCATTACTAACATTCAGGCACAACCGAAATCCAGCGTTCGGTACAAAGACATCCTGTTTGAGAAAGTGAATCGTAAAAGGAATCTTTCCTACCAGGAACAGGAAATACCTGGCGTTAAAAAAAGGTTCCACAAATTTGACTGGTATGCATCCGCCGAAGACAAAAACCGCAGGCGTCCTTTGATCATTGCCATGCATGGCGGCGGATTTAAACTTGGCAATAAAGCATCCGACAGTACTCCTTTCTGGGCAAGAGAATTTGCCAAAAGGGGATATGCTGTAGCATCGATCAATTACAGGAAGAGTGAAAAAAAGCCCCTCTCCCGTTTTGAAGATCTTGCCGATGGCTGTTTCGAAGCATTGAAAGACCTGCAGTTAGCCATTGATTATTTCAAACGAAATCACGAGCAATACGGCATTGATCCGGATAAAATCATCCTGGCCGGGAATTCTGCCGGTGGCATGATGGCTCTCCACGAAGTTTGCAGCAGTGAATCGGAACTGGCCGCCTATCTTAAACGCGCCAATAGTGCCAGTCTCGACACCACTCACAATCCTAACCGGGTAATGGCCGCTATCAATATGTGGGGCTCGATTTATGACAGTACGTGGATTAAAAATGCCAGGGTGCCAATTGTTTCCATACATGGTAGCAAAGACCGGGTGGTGCCTTCAAATACTGTAGCCGGACCATTTTTCGGCACTGAAATCATTGCCCGGGAGGCCCATCGTGCCGGAGTCCCCCATTATATTCAGCTATATGAAGGAGCCGGACATGAGCTGCACAAACATTTCAACCCTGTATTTGGAGGAGGCCCTGGTGCCAGGCGCCGCTGGCGCGATATGACCCAACGGATTGCTTCTGACCTCCAGGAAGAACTTTCCTTAACGGATGCTTCTCAATAAAGGATGCAGGGCAGCAGTATGAATATTTCTCCACACACGATTTAATTCAGAATCTTCTTTAGCGCCGGCCAGCGACTGATATCCGTACAAGTTCTGAATCAATTGTAAGGCTTGCCGCGTAATACTTCTGGCTTGAGCACTGACAACATCAATAGCCGACGGCTCAGGACCTATGCCTTGCTTTACCTGCTCCCAGTTGTCCCGACAGGTTTGCAATAACTCCATTCTCAATTGATTAAAGGGTTCCGTTGAAATCCTACTTTGATGTTCAGCCAATTCAACAAAACGTTTAACCATTCCTGTTATATTGACTGCCAGCGTATAAGCAGCAAGCAATTCAAAAGGCAATTTAAACACCGGATCCGGATGGGTTGCCCGTTCGGGATCAATAACAAAAGCTCTTCGTGCTGGAATCCATTGCGGAGTAACTTTAAAACCATTGCTGGCAGTGGCTTTCATTCCCATGGTTGACCAGTTTCCGATTAGCTCAACTTCTTTTGCATCAAGCAGCATCGCAACTATAGTTCCTTGTATATTGAAATTGGCAGTCAGGTAAGTTGCATTGGAAGCACCACTTGCATGTGGCCACTCTCCTTTTATCCAATACCCCCCATCTAAAGGAACTGCAGTACCTCCGGCATTCCCACTACCCGTAATACACAAGCCTTCCTTGATCAGCAAATCAGCCTGGAGCGTTTTATCCAGAAAACCAAGAAACCAGTGCGCCCCACTGCAAAGCGTAATGGTCCAGCCCAGCGAACCATCTATCCACGCTAACTTTTCCAGTGTTTCCACTGCTTCGGGGAATTCCATGCCCATTCCTCTCAGATCTATTGGAAGATAGAGGTTCAGCCAGTTGGCTGTAATTACCTGATCCCATACAGCCTCCGGCAATTCTCCTCTCAATTCCGCTTCCCTGGCTGTATCCCGTACCAGCTTTATGAACTCAACACTCGTATCAATATTCATTTTTACCGGCTTGTGATCACTATTTTCCCTGCACCATGATAGGAATGATAATCATTGTTATACATAGCATCTGCGCTTACTGGTCCCTGTTGAAATGTACCTGGAGAAACCGCACGCACCGTGTAATAATACACCTGCCGGTTATTAGTAGCATCCACAAACAGATGCAGCCGGTCATCGCGTATATCCATTGCTGTTGGAGTACCTGCATCTTTTATCCAGTCCATACCAGGAATATCTTTTATCCTTGGATTTTCAATTTCAAATCCGGCAGGAAGCAAATCCGTAATAACTACATTATCAATAGCACCTGCATACGCTTTTTCAAGGGTTAGCTGAACCACAACGAGGTCGTTCTGCCGGAAATTTCTGCCTGCAATCGGTTTCCCGTTCCGGTCATAGAATGCTCTCCGGATTTTGAGGTATTGGTCCTCCTGTTTATAGGATCCGCTTGCACTGATCCCTTCTGCTTCCCACCAGTAATATACGGGTCCACCATTTGCGCTGATCTGCACTGGCCCGTTTCCAATTGAAGCAGCTTCAACTGTCAGCAGTTTATCCTTAAGGGTAGCAATCGTTTTACCATTGCTTTGAATCGTTGCGGTAGCTGTATTATTGGCCTGGCGGGCAGCCAGTTTCCCAAGTGCCAGCATACCAAAGGATGCTTCCTGGGTGCTGAACCAATTTAATTCTTTAAAGCGTTGTGCTAAATTCCTAGCCAAACCTGACACCTGTGGATGATCCGGTTGTACTTCAATTAATACATTGAGCGCAATTGCCTCATCCCGAAGGGGAGAATAAAAACTGCCACCCGTAACTGCAACAGATCGCTCTCCTGAAAAGGAGGAGGGCAATAACTCAGCAAACCTTTTGCGATCTCCCGCCAATGCATAAGCTGCTGACAACAGGTATTTGCTATCCAGGCTTAGCTGATCGGGTTTGGACTTGTAATAATTCATCACAGATATATTTGACTTACCGCCCAGTGCCAGCACGTATAAACTGTACGCCACTTCTTTGGGAGCGATCTTCTTTTGCTGGTTGTCATTGAAATAGTAAGTGATGGTATTTCGAACACTCAGGCGTTGGTTGATATAGTTCAGGAGCGTTTCCAGCAGGGAACGATCCACTTCAAAGCCGGCTTTTCTGGCTTCAATCAAAAAATGAGCCGCATAAATACTGGTCCACCATTGCTCGGTACGGTCATTGTCCCAAAGCGTTACCGCACCATTATACAATTGCCGCATTTTAATTTTGCGGATGGCTTCCAATACATTGGCTGCTGCCGCTTTGCGCGATGCATCTCCTTTTTGCAGCAACTCACTCAAATCACCAAAATACAATTGTGGAAAGGCCGCTGAAATACTCTGATCTGTACAACCATACGGATAGTTAACCAACCTTTCCAGTATATTTCCCAATTCCAGCACCGGAGAACGACTCACTACCAGTTTTTTTAGATCGGAAGAGCACACG
>JAGKTB010000161.1:0-3537 GCA_018993145.1 Flavihumibacter sp. | reverse complement strand
TTCACCCTGCATGCCAGTACTAAAAAGGGGAATCGGCCCTCTTATATCCGGGCAAGCAAGCCGCCTGTGGCGGTTCCTCTCTATGAAAAGCTGATCGAAAGGCTGGAGGCTGAGCTGGGTAAGCCTATTGGTACCGGGGTTTTCGGCGCCGACATGAAAGTCTCCCTGGTCAACGATGGCCCTGTGACAATCATCATGGACACCAAACAAAAAGAATAACCACCCGTCCGGTGCCACCGGATGGGTAAACGAAGAAAATATGCAAGACATAACCATAAAACAAGCGCAGCAGCAGGTGGATGAATGGATCCGCACCATCGGTGTCAGGTACTTCAATGAACTCACGAATCTGGGTATTTTGATGGAGGAAGTGGGGGAATTGAGCCGGCTTATGGTTAGGCAATACGGAGAGCAATCCTTCAAGGAATCTGACAAGGGCCGCGAACTCGGGGATGAAATGGCAGATGTGCTCTGGGTGCTGATCTGCCTGGCCAACCAAACCGGCGTAGACCTGACCGCCGCCTTCCAAAAGAATATGGCCAAAAAAACCCTCCGCGATCAGGACCGCCATCGCGCTAATGAAAAACTATAGCCCTCAGTCCGCCTCGACGGAGTACGGTATTTTACTATATTTGCGCACTTATGGCAAGTGATAACAATAAGTTTCAGGCGATTATTTCCCATTGTAAGGAATACGGATTCATATTTCCCTCCAGTGAGATCTATGATGGATTGAGTGCCGTATACGATTATGGCCAGTATGGCAGTGAGCTGAAGAAGAATATCCGCGACGACTGGTGGAAATGGATGACCCAGTTGCATGAAAATATTGTTGGGATCGATGCAGCCATTTTTATGCATCCCACCACCTGGAAAGCCAGTGGTCACGTGGATAATTTCAGTGACCCAATGATCGATAACAAGGACAGCAAGAAACGCTACCGGGTTGACCATCTTATTGAAGCCCACGTTGAAACCCTGTCTGAAGAAGCTGGAAATGCCCTGTTAGCACAGATGGACCAGCTCCTGGCAAAAGAAGATTTCGCCGGACTCAAATCCCTCATCGAAGAAAATAAGATCAAATGCAGCATCAGTGGTACCTGCAACTGGACCGATGTACGCCAGTTCAACCTGATGTTTGCCACTGAATTTGGTGCGGTAAGTGGTGAAAATGATGATAATATGGTATACCTGCGGCCCGAAACTGCCCAGGGTATCTTTGTAAACTTCCTGAATGTGCAGAAAACCGGCCGGATGAAAATCCCCTTTGGTATTGCCCAGGTCGGTAAAGCCTTTAGAAATGAAATCGTTGCCCGGCAGTTCATCTTCCGGATGCGGGAGTTTGAGCAAATGGAAATGCAGTTTTTCATCCGCCCTGGCACACAAAAAGAATGGTACGAATACTGGAAAGCGGAACGCATGAAATGGCACCTGGGCCTGGGTATCCCGGCCGACCGCTACCGGTTCCACGACCATGTTAAACTGGCCCACTACGCAGATGCGGCCTGTGATATCGAGTACAATTTCCCCATTGGTTTTAAAGAGGTAGAGGGTATTCATAGTCGGACTGATTTTGATCTTCGTAATCATCAGGAGTACAGTAAGAAAAAAATGCAGTATTTTGACAATGATTTAGACGCGAATGGAAAACCATATGGAAACTATATTCCGTATGTAATTGAAACCTCCATCGGGCTCGACCGCACGGTGATGATGGTTCTCAGCGAAGCCTATGAAGAACAGGATCTTAGCACACCCGATAAACAGGATAGCCGGGTCGTATTAAAGTTCCCTCCCAAATTAAGTCCAATAAAATTGGCCATTCTGCCTTTAGTTAAGAAAGATGGCCTGCCTGAGATCGCCCGCCAGCTGATGGATGATTGCAAGGGTTCCTTCCGGTGTTTCTACGAGGAGAAGGATACCATTGGTAAACGTTATCGCCGGCAGGACGCCATCGGTACACCATTTTGTGTTACCATCGACCACCAGACCAAGGAAGATGGCACAGTGACCGTTCGGTATCGGGACAGTATGACGCAGGAAAGAATACCTATGAGTGCCGTAAAAGGGATGGTTGAAAAAGCCATCGCGTCCTAACAATTTTATTGACTTACACTATGATGCAAATTACTGTACACTTTGGAGTGATTGCTCTTGGATTAGGAGCTGCCGTATGCGTTGGCCTGTTGTTCCGAATGGGCCAGGTAGGATCCCTGCGGAAACAAATCATGGAACTGGAGCGGGAAAAGATGCAGGATCATGCAGAAATCCTTCAACTTCAGAAACAACTCGCTGATTTACAGCACTCAAGATCCAGTCAACAAACCCCTACGCCCGTGGTTCCCTTAATAGAGAAAGACTTGGGGGCAGGCGATTTATCGAAAAACAAGCGGGCTTCACAATAGGCAGGCAATAAGGCAGAAAGAGGGGGCGTTATAGATTCAAACCAATATCTATGATGCCATTCAGTATCAATATGGCTGTCCTGTTGGGCACTATTGCGGTATTCGCACTCGGTGCTTTGCTTGGTTTTGTGTGTCGGAACAGACAACTGCAAAAATCCCAAAGAAGAATCCTGGAACTGGAAACGGAAATGGTGAACAACCATGCCGAAATTCTGCGTTTACACAAACTGACCGCGGAACAGGAAGAGCCAGAGCTTGAAAAAGTTCCTGTCATCAGCCTGCACAAAGCCAAAGATGCAATCGTAAGAAAGCATTCCTGAGCTTATCCGTATAATTCCTGGTGAATATCTTTTTTCTCAAATCCCAACGCGAGAATGCGCTGCTTGGCTTCATCTATCATATTCTTCCAGCCACAGAGATAAAAATGGGCCGGATAATTTCCTTCCGGTTTCTCCTGCTTTTTTTCCTTGCAAATCTCCTCGTACACCTGGTGTACATAGCCGGTCCTCACCAAATGACCCTCTGCCTCTTCCCTTGAAAAGGTTGGTATGTAATGAAAGGAGGGGACTGCTGCTTCCAATTGCTTTAATTCAGGACCATACAGGCAATCCCCAAATTTTCGGCAACCAAATATCAGGTAGATATGCTGATGTGGTACATTGTTTTCCAGGATAAAATGGGTCATGGACCGAAAAGGCGCTACTCCCGTTCCCGTACAAACGAAAAACAAATCCCGCTCAATTGATTCAGGCAATACAAATACGCCTGCTGGTCCGCGAAAAGTTAACTCTGACCCAACCTCCACTTTATTGAACAGGTATTCTGTTCCCAATCCACCTTCCAGTAACACGATCACCAGCTCAAATATATTCGTACCATCCGGCCAGGAGGCGATGGAATAACTGCGCCACCTTTTATTCTTCTGCTCATGAATCGGTAAATCCAGGGTCACAAACTGCCCCGGTTTGAAATCAAATCGTTCCAGCTCCGGTACCTGGATCCAGAAACGTTTGGTACTGGAGGTTTCATTTTCTATGCGGATGACCTTTCCGGTTTGCCAGGGGGGGAGCATAGGCAGCAATTTGTAGTAAGTTAAGAAAAAGGGAGGAATGGAAGATGGAGGAATGGAAGA
>JAGKTB010000160.1:0-6227 GCA_018993145.1 Flavihumibacter sp. | reverse complement strand
CTTTCACTTTTCACCTTTCACCATACTACATCATGAACAGAAAAATAGCGCCTCCTATAAAAGATGCGGTTGAGTTTGACCTGAAACTGAAACCGTACGATAAATATGTTTTGAGGAATGGAGTGGAATTATATGCAGTGAATGCCGGTGCGGAGGAAGTAATCCAGGTGGAATGGGTCTTTTTTGCAGGCAATAGTTTTGAGAAAAAGCATATGGTTGCTTCGGCTACCAATTTTCTGCTGAAAAGCGGAACCAGCCAGAAATCTGCCTTTGCCATTAATGAACTGGTTGATTATTATGGTGCCAGCCTGGCCCGGACCTGCTACAATGAAACCGCTTCCATTACCCTGCACAGCCTGACCAAACACCTGCCTAAATTATTGCCACTGGTTCGGGAACTATTGACGGATGCGATTTTCCCGGAAGAAGAAATTTTGTTGTTCCAGCAGAACAATCGCCAGCGACTGGAGGTAAACCTTAAGAAAAATGATTTTGTCGCCAACCGGCTGATTGATGAATATCTCTATGGGTTTGAACATCCCTATGGAACTTATAGCCGGTTTGAGGACCTGGCTGCCCTGACAAGAGAAGACCTGGTTGATTTTTATGACCATTATTACCGGAACGGGAAATGTATCCTCTTTGTAGCAGGTAAACTTCCACCGAATATTATGGAACTCATGGATGCTGCCATCGGGGATCTTCCCATACAGGGTGGGGCAGTCAAGTACCCGGCACATCCGATTCTTCCGGCTGTAGAGAAAAAATATCGCATCAGCAATGACCCGAATGGAGTTCAGGGTGCTATTCGAATTGCCCGGGATTTTCCCAACCGGCACCACCCTGATTTTTTTGGAGCCCAGGTGCTTAACGCCCTGTTCGGGGGATTTTTTGGGTCCCGGCTGATGAATAATATCCGGGAAGACAAAGGATATACCTATGGCATTTACTCCTATCTCCAGAATCATATCTCAGCGATCCGCCTGGATGATCAGTACCGAAGCCGGTAAGGAGGTTTCTGAAGCCACGATTGAAGAAGTGTATAAAGAAATGGCCTTACTTCGGGAGGAGCTGGTAGATGAGGAGGAATTGTTACTGGTAAGAAATTATCTCATGGGTAGCACCCTGGGGGATCTCGATGGCCCTTTCCATATTATAGGCAGGTGGAAGAACATTGTATTAAACGGGCTATCAGAGGATTACTTCTATCAAAGTATCCGGACGATCAAAACCATTCAACCGGAAGAATTACAGCAGCTTGCGAGGAAATACCTGCAACCGGAGGACTTCTATGAACTGGTAGTGATCTAATGCTGTCTCCTCTAATTTTTGGTACATTCGGAATATGAAGCGGACGATTGTAAAGTTGGGTGGAATTGCTGTTCTGGCATTTATAGCAGCTTTATTGGTTTGGTGGTTCCTGCAAAAAAAGGGCAGTACTGAACCGGAAAGTTTTGAAAATGCATACCAGGTTGCAAGCGCCCCGGCTCCAGGTGAAGCACCGGAAGGGATGGTCTGGATTCCAGGAGGCCAATTCCTGATGGGATCCAATGACCGAATGGCCTGGGAAGAAGAAGGTCCTGCGCATCATGTGAAAGTGAAGGGCTTCTGGATGGATAAACAGGAGGTCACCAATGCCCAGTTTTCCGAATTTGTAGCTGCAACCGGATATTTAACCGATGCTGAAAAAGCCCCGGTTTTGGAAGAAATAATGGCCCAATTGCCTCCCGGAACCCCTCCTCCCGACCCAAAAGACCTGGTTGCAGGATCAATGGTATTCAGTCCGCCAACTCGTGACGTACCCCTTAATGACATTAGCAACTGGTGGAAATGGGTGCATGGTGCAAGTTGGAAACAGCCTGAGGGTCCAGGTTCTGATCTGAAAGGACGGGAACAGCACCCGGTGATTCATATCAGCTGGAATGATGCCATGGCTTATTGCAAATGGGCAGGGAAGAGATTGCCAACTGAAGCGGAATGGGAATTTGCTGCCCGCGGTGGGCTGGAGGGTAAGAATTTTGTTTGGGGAGATGAAGCACCTACTGATGATAAAACCTTCGCCAATACCTGGCAGGGTAAATTTCCAGCTGAAAATTTAAAGCGCGACGGATACGTAGGCACAGCCCCGGTTGGGCAGTATGCCCCTAACGGGTATGGTCTGTATGATATGGCTGGTAATGTGTGGGAATGGTGCCAGGACTGGTATGATAAATACCTCTATCAATCCTGTGGACCGGGGGAGGTAAGAGATAATCCGAATGGTCCGCCTGCAAGCCGTGATCCATCCCAACCCAATATGCCTTTACGAGTTCAGAAAGGTGGCTCCTATTTGTGCCATGATTCCTATTGCCAGCGATACCGGCCAAGTGCCCGGCAGGCAAGTTCCCCTGAAAGTGGCATGAGTCATGTGGGTTTTCGATGTGTTCGTTAAAGTTGGATTGGTACGATGTTCGCATTCAACCAGGGAATAGCTTCAATTGTTGAACTATAAACCTTGGGTATGAAAAAATTAGCCAAACAGGGATCCCTGAACTTTCGGTTTGCTCTGCTGGCGATGCTCTCTCTTCTGGGTGTTTCCTGCCAGCCATCTGCTCCGGAGTTTGTTTCCGATTACGATGTTGTTTACACGAACTATGAGCGCAGTTTTGATTTTGGCGCCGTGAGAACGTATTTTCTTCCGGATACGGTAGTTCATGCTGTTCCTCCCGGAGAAACTGCTGACCATCGGTTTGATGATCAGATTTTAAGCAGCCTGGAAACCAACCTCAATGCACTTGGCTGGACACGCCTGAATGAAAGTGCAGGAACCGGCGCAGATGTTGTCATTCTTCCCAATGTAAGTGAACAGGCCTATGGTAGTTGTGCTACTTACTGCTGGTACTGTGACTGGGGATGGTATCCGGGATGGGGTGCTTATTCACCAGGGTGGGGTCCTGGTTGGGGTTGGGGATATCCCTCCGGAATTGTTTGTGGCTCCTATGCTACCGGAACTGTGGTGGTAAATATTACAGCACCCTCAATAGCCCGCGATTCCACACTTCCTGTGGTTTGGGTAGGTATTCTGAATGGTTTGCTAGAAGGAACCGACGCTTCCATCAACACCCGGATTGGTCGCAATATTGATCAGATGTTCAGGCAATCTCCTTACTTGAAAAATTAAGATCATGAAAAAATTCATTGCAATACTGGTGGCAGGACTGGCATTTTGGAGTGAATCTGTAAAAGCCCAGGTAGTGCCTGAAATCCATTACCAATTTTCCATTCCAACAGGCAGTTTCAGAAATTTTGTTGAAAAGCCAGGTCCGCTTGGAGTTGGATTTCAGGTCAGGAAAACACTTTCCAATAACAGAATTTCCCTGGGTGGTGGCCTGTCCTGGTTTTATTTTCCCGATAAAAAAGGGAAACAAACACTGGAACTGCCCGGGGATGATGGTACCTATACCGGATTTGTAACCAACTACACTAATATCTATGGACTGCAGTTCCTTGCTCAGTATGAGTTCAAAGACCCCAATGAAAACCTGGTACCCTTTGTGAAAACCGGTTTGGGGCTAGCTTACCAGAATCAACGCCAGGACATTGGATTGTTTGCCTTTAAATATGATGGATTTCAATTCATGCCTCACCTGGAAACTGGTATGCGATTCAGACTTCCCAGGCAGGGAGCGCTTAATCTTTCATTGACCTATCATTATTTACCCGGCGCGGGAGAAGTTAACGCAACCAGCTTTGCAGGTTTGCGGATCGGATATTCTGGCTTCCGGATTCGATAGGTGAGCGGACTTACGTATATTTAAAATAAAAATGTTTAAGCTCCTTAAAACCCTGGTACTAGTTGGGTTTGTTGCAGCTTGTAGCCCTAAGTTGCAGCCCTCCCCACTGACTTCCCAGGAAGTTTTGCAACTGGTTGATGACCAAACCTATCAATTCAATATGGAGTATGTGCAGCCGATGGGTGGAAGGCAGCGCCTAATCACCGGATCTTATACCTTTCGGGTAAACAAGGATCAACTGGAAGCTGATTTGCCTTATATCGGCAGAGCTTTCCGGGCACCGATAGGCAGTGGAGAAGGTGGAATGAAATTCACCTCGAAAGAGTTTACTTATTCCAGCACGATTGGTAAGGGCAATCGGAGAGAAATTAGCATTCAGCCTAAAGATCAACTGGATATGGCAGGGATTAATCTGCTCATTTTTGAATATGGCAATGCAGATCTTCGAATCAATTCAGTAAACCGCCAGCCTATCTCCTATGCCGGAAATATAAGCCGGTTGCCGCAGCCCAAATAGCAGTGGAAAACAGCAACAGAATGCCTTAAGTTTGCGGCCCTAAACAGCAGGATATGTGGGGTCGATTCATTCAAATTGCTTTTTTAATTCTGTTAGCCTCAACCACTTCCTATTCCCAGATTATTTCAGGAAGAATAATAGCCCGTGATACAGATTTGCCATTGGAGGAAGCTACTATTCAAATTAAGGGGCAGCCTGTGCATACGCACTCTGGCCTGGATGGACGGTTCACCATTACGCTGACAAAGCCGACTGATACTTTGTACATCACCCATATCGGGTATGATCCAAAGACTATAATATGGAATCAGCAGTTGGATAAAGAAGCAACGATCTACCTGTTGCCAGCCCCCGTTCAACTGAGCCAGGTGGTGGTTCAGGACAGCCGCAGAGCTTTACAGCAGGTCATGCAAATCGATTTGAAGACCAACCCGGTTAATTCTGCGCAGGATATACTTAGAAAGGTACCTGGATTATTTATTGGCCAACATGCAGGTGGTGGAAAAGCGGAACAGATCTTCCTGCGCGGTTTTGATATTGATCATGGTACCGATATCCGGATCACTACGGATGGCATGCCCGTGAATATGGTCAGCCATGCACACGGCCAGGGATATGCAGATTTACATTACCTGATTCCGGAAACTATAAAGGATATCCAGTTTGGAAAGGGTTCCTATTATGCTGAAGAGGGAGATTTTGCCACGGCAGGATATGTAAATTTCACAACCCACAACAGGCTTGATCGCAACCTGTTGAAACTGGAAGCCGGACAATTCAATACGCTGAGAACGGTGGGTATGTTCAATCTTTTTGAAAAGACCGGTGAAAAAAACAGCAATGCGTATATCGCCGGGGAGTATCTTTTCTCCAATGGACCTTTTGAGGCCCCGCAAAATTTCAACCGGCTGAATTTTTTGGCGAAATACAATACACAGATCAACCAGAAATCAAGTCTGCAGGTGCTTGCTTCTACCTTCAATTCCAAATGGGATGCATCTGGGCAAATCCCTGACAGGGCAGTAAGAAATGGGCTGATTACACGTTGGGGTGCGATTGATGCAACAGAAGGCGGCAACACTTCGAGGTCGAATATCGCTGCCAAATACCGGACTAAAATCAGTGATACGGAAGACTGGCAATCGAATTTTTATTTCAGTCAATACGATTTCAGCCTGTTCTCCAACTTTACTTTTTTCCTGGAAGATCCTGTAAACGGCGACCAGATTCATCAATCTGAAAAAAGAAAGATCTACGGTATGGATCACCGTTATACCAAACAGCTTTTTGGTGACAAGGCTGATTGGGTGTTAACAGCCGGTATGGGCTTGCGGCATGATGCGGTGAGAGATATTCAATTAAGTCATACCCGGCAGCGTAAAGAAGTACTGGAGTATTTTGCATTGGGTGATATTGATCAGACCAATGCCTCTTTGTATGGATCAGCAGAGTGGAAAAAAGGTCACTGGAAGGTAATTCCGGGTGTTCGGCTCGATCATATTATTTTCAACTATGTAGATAAACTGCAGCCGGTGTACAGTACACAGTCGGCACAAAAAACTATTCTTAGTCCCAAGTTGAACCTGGTTTACACTCCCCATGCTAACTGGCAGGGATACCTGAAGATGGGCAAAGGATTCCATTCCAATGATACGCGGGTAGTGGTGGCACAGCAGGGCCGTGAAATATTACCTGCAACCTATGGTGCCGATCTGGGTGCTATCGTTAAGCTTCATCCCAAACTATTAGTGCAGCCCGCGATCTGGTATCTGTATATGGAACAGGAGTTTGTATATGTAGGAGATGCGGCGATTGTAGAACCATCCGGTAAAACCCGCCGGCTGGGTGCTGAATTGGGAATAAGATATCAACCTTTCAGCTGGCTTTACCTGGATGCTGATATTAATTACGCAAAAGCAAGAGCGATTGAAGAAGCC
>JAGKTB010000159.1:0-4008 GCA_018993145.1 Flavihumibacter sp. | reverse complement strand
AAACGACCGGGACCAGCGCCATCCTGATCAGGTGATTTGTCAACATCTGCTTGATCAGCAAACAAGCCGATTACATTGTAACCAAAGAAGGAAGAAACCGGCTGTCCTACAGCGTTACGTACAATACCTCCACCAATCCGACCACTGAATGATTCATCAAAGAAAGATCTGGCATCAGATACTTTAGTGATCTCGTTGGTGTACTTGGTAAAGATGAAGTCCATTTCATAGCGGAACTTGCTGCTTACCCTGTCTTTATAGGTAACCATCAGGTCAATACCGCTGTTCTTCATAGAACCAATATTGATGAAAGGAGGTGTAGCATTACCTACTGTTGCAGGCAGACGGTCCCGATACAGGAGGTCCTTGGTTCTGCGGGTATACCAGTCAAATATTACATCAATTTTGTTATTGAAGAAGGTACCGTCAAATCCTACGTTGATCGTAGTATTTTCTTCCCACTTCGCTGTTGGGTTTCCGATACCGGTAAGGGCCAGACCAGGACTTGTGCTGGTGTTAGCGCCACCAAGATCATATCCGAAAAGCGCCTGCGCTCCTGCTGTATTGAACAGGTTGTTCGGACTGATTCTTGAGTTACCCATTTTTCCCCAGCCACCGCGGATCTTCAATTCATTGATCCACTTGGTGTTCTGCATGAAGTTTTCCTGGGTAATTCTCCAACCGGCAGAGAAGGCGGGGAATATACCATAACGATTATCTTCTCCAAATACAGAAGCACCATCTCTGCGCAATGTACCTGTGAAGAGGTAGCGATCGTCATATGAATAATCCACTTTACCAAACTGAGAAAACAGTTTGATAAACGGACTACCATTACTGTTTACCTGCCGACCATTAGGATCGGTGTTTGTTATTGTAACGTAGTTAGGATCAATTGAGAATGGATTTAATCCCTGTCCACTCAGGCCACGGAAATAACCATAGCTGATTGCTTCAATACCTCCAATGAAGTTCACATTGTGTTTGCCAATTTCCTGACCATAGCGGATTGTATTGGTAAAGGTCCAGTCGCCTCCATTACCTGCGCCTTCTCCAAATGTGTAGTTACCTACGTTTTCAGAGTTCTCATAGGTTCTGTAGTTGAGGAAACGGTTCTGGAAGTAGAAGAAACTTCCACCAAAGCTGGTACGGAATGTAAAATGTTTGGCGAAGTCAACTTCTCCGAAAATATTACCAAAAGCACCACCGCTGAATCCTTTGTTATCTCTTGAACGGATACGACGGGCCACGGGGTTGGTTGAGTTGTTGAAACCACGTGCAGTAGTTCCTGCAAACCCACCTCCTTCATCATACAAAGGAATAAGCGGGTTAATGGTAAGTGCGAACATGATGTCGTTCTCACCCTGCGGACCACCAATATTGGGGTTTTCGCGGTAGGTAAACTGGAAGTTTTGACCTAGACGAATATGAGAACCGATTTTGTACTCACTGTTCAGGCGCAGTGTATATCTCTTCAGAAAGGTATTCAACACTGTACCTTTTTCATCATAGATACTGAAACCTGCATAATAACGGGCATTTTCATTGCCACCACTCAGTCCAAGTGTATGGTTCTGAATCCGGCCGGTTTCTGTTAAAGCGCCATACCAGTCGGTACCGGATTTGTTGGCACGGATTACCTGGTAAATAGCACCCGCATCAAAGTTAGTGTTGAAACGGGCAGGATCAAGTCTTGGATCACTGGGCGATAAATTACTCAATCCAAATTCATCCCCTACTTTCAGATAATCGGGAATTACTGGATTGGCTCCACTACCATATTGCGGGTGGGTCAAGGGCTGGCCTGCATTGCGCAACGCAACCCAGGTCATATCAGCCTGTTGCTGGGGAGTAAGGAGATTTAAACCTTTTCCAGGAACAGTAGCACCGTAAGACATATCATAAGTAACACGAATGCCCTGGCTGGATTTTCCTTTTTTGGTAGTAACCAGAATCACACCTGCAGATGCACGGGCACCGTAAATAGATGCAGAAGCCGCATCTTTCAGTACAGTGGTGGATTCAATATCATTACCATTCAGAAAGTCAATGTTATAAGTAGGCACTCCATCCACTACATAAAGCGGATCGTTTCCACCAGGAGTAAAGGAACCAAAACCACGGATCCTTACCTGGCTTACAGTACCCGGCTGTCCGGATGTAATTACAGTCAAACCAGGTACGCGACCCTGGAATTGCTGTTCTACGTTACCTGTCTGAACCGCTGCCAGCTGCTCCCCTTTTACAGTGGAAACAGCACCAACGATGTTTTTGCGCTGCTGGCTGCTATAACCGGTAACAACCACTTCACTCAGACCAGAAACATCTTCGTCAAGTGTAATATTAAGATTCGTGTCATCTCCAACGACAACTTCTTTGGTTGTAAACCCTACATTCGAAATAACCAGTGTATTTCGTCCGGGAGGTAAGGTAATACGGAAATTTCCCTGTTCATCAGTAGCTGTACCTACAGTGGTGCCTTTTACCGTAATGGTGGCACCGGGCAATGGTTGGTTGGTTTTGGAAACCAGTTTGCCCGAAATGGCCTTCTGTGCCTGTGCACTGAAAGAGGCCATGATCAATAAAAACGTTAGGAACTTACCCAATAAGGGCAGGGTGATTTTTTTTGGCATGAGCAATCAGTTAATTTGGTTTTACTAATAAGTCTTAGAAAAAGACGACATGAATTTAACATTTTGATAAGAAGTGCCAAAAAAAATGTTAATAAAGTATCAATTTTGGATAATTTGTATAAACAGGGGAATCTCAGATGCAGAATTCACTGTTTTATAAAGACTTAGAATAGGTTAACAGGCTTGATTATATTTGCTGTTTAATAATTGCTTATGTTGAAGATCGGCGTTTTTGGTACCGGGCATCTTGGAAAGTTTCACCTTAACAACTGGAAAGAAATTGCCGGCGTTGACCTGGTCGGCTTTTTTGACCCCCATGACCAGACGGCAGAAGAAGTCAGTAAACAATATGGAATTCCACGCTTTGAGGACCCAGTTGCCTTGCTCCAGGCCATTGATGCCGCAGATATCGTAGCCCCGACCAACTTTCACTTTGAACTCTGTCAGCTGGCGATCCGTAATGGGAAACATGTTTTCGTGGAAAAGCCCCTTGCCAATACCATGGATGAAGCCAGGGAATTGGTTAAGCTGGTAAAGGAGTCCAATGTTAAAATGCAGGTGGGACATGTAGAGCGATTCAACCCCGCCTACCTGGCAACCAAAAACCTGAAGTTGAACCCCATGTTCATTGAGGTACACCGCCTGGCCCAGTTTAATCCAAGAGGCACCGAAGTGAGTGTGATCCTTGATCTCATGATCCACGATATCGATATCATCCTGCACATGGTAAAAAGTGAGGTAAAGAATATTTCTTCCAGTGGAGTGGCTGTTATGACCGATACCCCGGATATCGCCAACGTACGCATTGAGTTTAACAACGGATGTGTTGCCAATCTCACTTCCAGTCGCATTTCCATGAAAAAAATGCGTAAGATGAGACTGTTCCAGAAGGACGCCTATGTTGGGATCGACTTTTTGAATAAAAAAACAGAAGTAATCCGGCTGAAGGCAGACGCGGATGAAAATGTATTCGAATTTGATATTGATACACCAAAAGGGAAAAAGACCATCGCGGTAGCCAATCCGGCGGTACCTGAAGTAAACGCCATCAAAAAAGAACTGGAAGAATTCAGGGATGCTATCCTGCATAACACACCTACTGTAGTTTCAGAAGTGGATGGCTTCAGGGCGATGGAAGTTGCGCACCAGATATTAACCAAGATTCGCCATAACACTATTAATAGTTGAGTCGAAAATCTTCCCAACCTGTTATTTCACCGGCCTGGTATGCGTTGAGCGATTACCTGGCAGCCCTGCTTGTCTGGTTTATCTTTTATCTCTATCGCAACCATCTCCTGGGTTTCCCTAGTATTCAGGATGGTAAGCTTTTTTTGAATCCGGGCTTCCTTCAGGGTTGGCTGATCCTACCCTTTTG
>JAGKTB010000158.1:0-10026 GCA_018993145.1 Flavihumibacter sp. | reverse complement strand
GCGATTAAAAAAACCTGTAAATGGCGCCATTCAATACCAGTTTAATGAGTTAGGGCAGAACAGTCGGTTGCATACCTTATCAGCCAAAATCAGTTACCGGATCAATAGCCGGTTTGAATTGCAATCCAGGTTGCACAATCTTTTAAATGCCGGGAGAATTGAAAGCAGGAGTAGTTACAAGAATGTATTCAACAGCATTCAGCAAATTCAGCTGGTACCAAGATATGTTTACCTGGAATGTATGATACGGTTGTAATTATTGAATGAAAAAGGGGCTGTTCCCAGCCCCTTTTTGTTTTATTGTTTGATCAGTTTCAGGACCAATCTTTCTTTTCCTCGTTGGATTTCGACAAAATAATTACCGGGACGATAATTACCACCGAACTGCAGGGTTGCATTGTCGGCAATACCTGCACGTGATTCGATTACACGGCCAGTCAGATCCAGCATGCGAAGTTTCACCTGCTCTCTACCGGTTCCGAGTAAGCGAAGGGTAAAGCTGGTGGTAGTTGGGTTGGGCAGCAGTTTCACCCAGTTACCAACCGGCTGACTGTTTTCCATCACTGCTGCTTCGGAGGAAGCAACACTTGCTGCTGAATGTGGAACGCGTACTTCAGTGGTGGCGCTTGATTGATTACCAGCTGCATCAGTTGCAATCACCGTAATGGTATAAATTCTACCTGTGCCATTGCCGGAACGTTCCGCCCTTAGTTTAACCAGGTTATTGTTGATAATTTCCCAATCGGGTGCTGTATTTCCATCTCCTGTTCCATTCACTGGTTCATTGCTGGAAACCTCCAGCGTTACAGTAACTGGTCCGCAGTTATCAGTTGCTGTATAATTCACTGCCACCTCATTCATTTTATGATTGGGTACACTCAATACTGTTTTATCAGTTTGCAATCCGGTAATTACAGGAGCAGCCTCGTCCACTCTAGTCCACTCAAAACTACAGGTACTAAAATTGCCTCCAATATCTGTAGCACGTAAGGTAACAGTAGTAGTTCCGGCACCTGAAACAACTGTACCCGCTAATGGCTCCTGTGAGTAGGTGATATCTTCCTGTGCAGGCAGACTGGCGGTGAAATCGGGCACTGCTACACTGCAGTTTTCATCCAACACAGACTGCTGGTTATCCGGACATTCAATTGTCGGCAACTGGAAGGTCGCGGTATTGGAAGGCGTACTTTCATTGTGCAGGCGATCCAGGGAAGTCACCAGGTAATAATAGGTTTGATCCGGCTCAATCGTACGATCTTCAAAAGAAGTTTCATCCTGGTTGGTAATAGCAAGCAGGTTCTCTGCTGATTCGATGTCAATGCTGGAACTGGTAGCACGGTATATCGCGAACTGCCTAACGCGATTCAGCTCATCTCCTGCAGCTGCGGGCTTTTTCCATTTCAGTAGATTATGTGTTTCACCAAATTTGATCACTTTTAATTCAGAAGCCGCATCCGGGGCTACTGCATCAATCCAGGGCATGGTAGGTTGAAGGGCCGGTTTGCTGTAAAAATCAAGTCGCAGTGAATCCCTGAAACCCAGTCTGGTAGTGCTTCTCAAACTCGCTGTATTGTAAATTGCCTGTCCGGATATATTTTCCAAACTGCGATTCAACCTTACCTGGTTAGGGATCTGAGAAGGATTGGCCCAGTTCACGCCCTGAGCAGGATCATTTACTTTGTAACCGGCCAAACCGATATACATTCTTCTTCCGAAACTGTTGTTATTCCACCAGGGAGTAACGATGCCATAGTTGGCGCCTGGCTGACCGATAAACCAGTACACTTGTGGTGCCAGGTAATCGATCCATCCTTCCTGCATCCATTTTTTGCTATCTGCATAGAGTTGGGAATAGTGTTGCAAGCCGGAGGTTGCAGTACCAATGGCAGGATCTGGACTGTTGCGGTAAATGCCTGAAGGAGAAATACCGAATTCCACCCAGGGCTTGAGTTGTTTGATGGTTTGATTGATCCGGGCAACAAGCAGGTTTACATTATCCCTACGCCAATCGGCCCGATCAGCAATACCACGTGGGTCTGCTGCATAGGTAGCATCATCATTGAAGGCGGCATTGGGATAAAAATAATCATCGAAATGAATACCATCCACATCATAACGGGTAACAATATCCGCAATTACGGAATTGATATAATCCCGAACACCCGGGATACCGGGATCCAGGGTTCTCAGCACCCCGGTACTGATCAGCCATTCCGGGTGGCGCTTCGCGATGTGATTTTCCGCGAAGTTGGGCAGGTTGGCAGCATTGCCGACAGCCCGGTAAGGATTGATCCAGGCATGTAATTCCATGCCTCTTTTGTGTGCTTCCTCAATAGCGAAAGCCAGGGGATCCCAGAGAGGATTGGGCGCCCGACCCTGCAAGCCGGTCAGGTCGCTGGACCAGGGTTCCAGTTCACTGGGGTAGAGGGCATCGGACTGACTTCTGATCTGGAGGAAAATGGTCGTAATACCGGTTGCTTTGTGGTGATCGAGAATTGAAATCAGGGCTGCCTGCTGTTGGGCTGGAGTCTGGTTCCGGTTGGGCCAGTCGATACCAAAATAACTGGCAATCCAGGCACCCCGGAATTCTCTCTTAGGTGTTTGTGCATTTAGGCCAAGCATCGCCCAAATACATACTGAAAAAAGAAGTAGCGTTTTTTTCATAATGCAGTATTTATCTGGTTTATGCAGGAAAATACAGTAATTAGGAAGAAAATCATACCAATTAACCGGAAAATAATACCGCAAAAAGCCGCAATTCTATAGATTATACCCAAAATTTTTTACGCGTATAAAAAATCTACCATATATTTTTCTGCTTAAAAAAATCAGGACCTTCATTCCCTATGTTTAAACACCGCGGCAAGACCCGCACTTTTCAACATAACCTGGCCATCGCCTCCCTGCTATCGTTTGTGGCGGGAATGGTGAATGTGGTAGGATTCCTATCCATCCAGCAATTAACCACCAATGTAACCGGGCATTTTGCCTTCTTCATGGAAGAGGTTTTGCAATGGAAACTCTGGGCGGGATTTGCCTATTTCCTATTCATATTGTTTTTCCTGGCAGGTTCTTTTTTCTCCAACCTGCTGGTGGAAGCGGGACTTCGGCACAGTGAGAAAAAAGCCTTTTTGCGACCTGTACTCATTGAAGCTGCCCTGTTGCTGGTAGCTGCATTGGCCGGTCCGCGGATTATTGAAACCCATCCGAATTGGCTTGCCTATATCCTGCTCTTCAGTATGGGCATGCAAAACTCATTGGTGACCAGTTTATCCAATGCAACTGTACGCACCACCCACCTGACGGGTTTGTTTACTGATCTCGGAATTGAACTATCGCAGTTGTTTTTTTACAAAAAGGAAGAACAGCAGGAAAGACTGCGATCCTCTATCCGACTGCGCCTCACAATCATCGGGTTTTTCTTCCTGGGAGGTATTGCAGGAGGATTACCCTTTAGCAAGGTTGGATTGCATATCCTGCTAGTAGCTGTTTTGCTGTTGCTAGCTGGCTTATTATACGACGTCCTTAAATTACGCGTGCTAGTGGTGCAACGAAAAATGAAAGCAGCCCGTCAACCAAAATAATTTCAACATTGAGTAACTCTATTTTATGACGAATGTTTCAAGCTCCTATAACCAATGGGCTGAAATTTATGATAGCAATAAAAACCGCACGCGGGACCTGGAAGCGATCAGTTTAAGAACCCTGCTGGCTGGCCGGCAATTTCAGCGCTGCCTGGAAATTGGCTGTGGTACCGGAAAGAATACCGAATGGCTGCTCAGCATCTCTGATCATATCACGGCAGTTGATTTGTCGGAAGGCATGCTAACCAGGGCGAAGGAAAAAATCCAGTCGAACCAGGTGAATTTTATGCAGGCGGATATCATCCAAGACTGGCAATTTACCAACGGACCCTATGACCTCGCAATCTTTAGCCTGGTACTGGAGCATATTGAAAACCTGCACAGCATCTTTGCAAAATTGAAAGCCGTGATGCAACCTAACGGTATTGTATATGTGGGAGAACTACACCCCTTTAAACAATATACCGGAACCAAGGCAAGGTTCGAAACAGCAGAAGGCCAGCAGGTGGTAACCTGTTTCAATCACCATGTTGGTGAATTTTATGCCGCAGCCAAAGCACAGGGATTTGAACTAGTTGAACTGAAAGAGTGGTTTGATGAAGATACCCGCGACATGCCCCGCATCCTAAGTTTATTGTTTCGCTTCAGCTAACAAGTATGTATACACGAATTGCCACCGCCGCAGATTGTAACAGCATTGTATCCTTTTACCAACAGTTGCAGGAAGCAACCCGCCGATTGTATGCCCCGCATCCTATGGATCGGGAAAGCCTGCAGCAGCAGGTAGCTGACCCTGCGCACCTGATGCTCCTAACCTTTGTGGAAGAGGAGCTGGCGGGTTACCAGGTTTTTCTAAAAGGAACCTTCCCCTGGGAGCGCGATCGCTATACCCAATATGGAATAACACTCAACCAGGAAACAGCTTCCTATGCACCGGTACTGGGTGATCCTTTCAAGGGAAGGAGACTCGGCGCCTCAATGTTAGAGCAAGCGCTGCCCTTATTGAAAGCAGCAGGCATTACCCAATTGATTCTATGGGGTGGGGTTCAATGTGCCAATATCCGCGCGGTTAATTTCTACCTGAAAAATGGATTCCGGATAATTGGGCATTTCGACTGGGAGGGTGCCAATTATGATATGATCAGTACAATTGATGGTTCCCATAATCGCCTCGCTTCTCTGTGATGCGTTTCAAGGGGATCTGCATCCCGCCTGTTTTTTCCAGCCAGTCCCAGAGTTCATTGCGGAGCCTTAACACGGTTTCCTGGTGCTCCGGATGGCGCCAGAGATTGCGCTTTTCTTCAGGATCTGCTTCCAGGTCGTACAGTTCACTGATATCCCAGACTCCGGGGTAATAAATGAATTTATATTTCCCATCGCGCACACCAAAAGTGGTAGGGGTTTGCGGGAAAGAATATTCCCAATAGTATTCATAAAAAGCTTTGCTGCGCCAGGCGATGTTGGCGCCTTTCAGCAAAGGAAGAAAAGAATTGCCCTGCATTTGCGAAGGCTTTTCAACACGCGCAATGTCCAACACTGTGGGCGCGATATCAATGTTCTGGATCACGGCATCGAGAATTTGTCCGCCTTTGATATGCGCCGGCGCATATACTAACAAAGGTACTTTCTGGCTCTCTTCATACATGTTGCGTTTGTCAATCAGGCCATGTTCCCCCATAAGGAAACCATTATCCCCCATATATACGAGGATAGTATTTTTATCCTGGCCGGTTTCTTTGAGTGTTTGCAAAATGCGACCGATGCTTTCATCCACTGCCAGCAGGGTTTCACAATAGCGGCGATAAAATTCATCAAACCAAACGCGGCCATTGTACATGAAGTCCACGCCGTGCCAGCTATTGCGTTGGGCCCAAACCCAGGAGGGAATATCTTTCACATTATAAGCAGGATCTGAAGCCGCGCGATGGGCTAACGGTAACAGGGTTGTATCACCGAAGATCTTGCTGTTAGGTTTAGCTGTGAGGTTAATGGTAGAAGGATAGGGAATCGGCTTATTGGCATAACGCCCCTTGTGCCGGGGAGCAGGCATGAATTCATCGTGTACACCTTTATGTGAGATATAGGCGAAGAAAGGTTGTCCCTTTTTCTGTTTGCGAATCCATTCCACTGCATGATCGGTCAGCAGATCAGTGATATAGGTACTGTCCTTATATTGAATGCGTTCGCCATTGATATTGAGCCGGGGATTGAAATAAACTCCCTGTCCCGTGAAACTCTCCCAATGATGAAAACCTTTCTGAGGCTGATCGCCCTGGTGACCCATATGCCATTTGCCAAAGAAGCCGGTTTGGTATCCTGCTTTCTGCAGGTATTCCGGAAAGAAGCGGAGATTGGGAGGCAGAGGAGAAAAATTATCCACCACCGTGTGGGTATGAGCATATTGACCGGTTAGAATAGAAGCACGCGAAGGAGAACAAAGCGCAGTGGTAACAGTTGCATTTTTCACCCACACGCCTTCTTTGGCCATCTTATCCATATAGTGGGTTTCGAGCCAGGGAATGCGGCCAGTGAACCCCATGGCATCGTGGCGGTGATCATCTGTAAGAATAAACACCACATTCAGCTTTTCCTGGGCCTGTGAAGCAGTAAAAAAAGTCCCGAACAGGAAGGCTGCAAGCAACTGTTTCATGTCAAAAGTTTGGTGAAAAAGATAGCCATTAATTCCGAAAATGCGATCTCTTTCGGTGGAAGGCTGTATTTTAGAGGGTATGAGAATCATCAATACCGGCATCTGCTCTTATGGCATGAGTGGCAAATTATTTCATGCGCCATTTGTAGACAATCATCCAGGCTATGAACTAACGGCGATCGTTGAACGCCATAACCAGGAATCACGTGCCAGGTATCCGCATAGCAAGCTGGCGCGTTCAGTAGAAGACTTACTGGCGGATGATTCCATCGAGCTGGTAATCGTGAATACACCCACGCAAACGCATTATGATTTTGCGAAACAGGCTTTGCTGGCGGGCAAACATGTAATAGTAGAGAAGCCGGTAACTACGAATGCAGCAGAAGCTGCGGAACTGGATCAACTGGCAAAAGAGAAGAACCTGCATTTGATCGTGTATCAGAATCGCCGCTACGATGGAGATTATCATGCGATAAAAGAGGTAGTGGATAAGGGCTGGCTGGGAGAGATAAGGGAGGTTGAGTTTCGTTATGACAGATATCGCACTGAACCCAGTGGCAAGGCCCATAAAGAGAAGAACCTGCCGGGAGCAGGGGTGTTGCATGATCTGGGATCACATCTGACTGATCAGACTTTACAATTGTTTGGCTGGCCGCAGGCTGTATTTGCGGATATTATGACCCTGCGCGACAGCGTGGAAAGCAATGATTATTTTGAGCTGCTGCTGTTTTATCCGCGTATGCGGGTGCGCCTCAAGGCAACTGTGGTGGCCCGGGAAACTGTGCCTGCCTTTGTATTGCAGGGCATGAACGGGACCTTTATCCAGGAGCGCTCTGATTTACAGGAGACTGAATTACTCAAAGGAACCATTCCTTCCATGGAACCCTGGTGCCCGGCGCCGGAAAAGGCAGATGGCTTATTACATAGCATGATTGATGGCCAACTGGTTCGGAAAGAAACCCGGTCTACACCTGGAAATTACATGGGATTTTTTGAAGATGTTTACCAAACCCTGGTAAATGGGGCTCCGAACCCTGTACCTGTGGCCGATGCCATTAAAACCATGACCGTATTGGATGCAGCACAGCAAAGTCATCGTGAAAAACGTGTGATCAGCCTCTAATCGCGCTGGTCAGCCAGAAAAGCCCTATTTTTGCGCTCGCTTCAGCTGGAACCCATTGCCGGCTGTGGTTTTTAATAACATTAACAACGTGAAGGGAGGACCCTGGCAGTCCAACCGATAGATTTGCGCTTTATCAACTAGTATGAGAAAAATTTCAGCCGTTTTGTCTGCCCTCCTGCTGACCCTGGCAGTTCAGGCTCAGACGGATTCCACAGTAAAAAATCCAGCTGCCCCCATACCTCCCATCAAGGAAAAAGTATCCAAACCGAAAAAAGACTGGAGCAAGGTAAAAATTGCCAACCGTGCGAATGACCATTTCATGTTCCAGTTTGGTTATGATACCTGGACCCAGGTGCCTGATTCGATCCGGCTGACCGGCATAGGCAGACACCTGAATATTTACCTGATGATGGATTTCCCCTTTAAGGTGGATCCCCGCTTCAGTGTTGGAATTGGCGTAGGCATAGGATCCAGCAATATTTTCTTTGACAAACACGATGTGCAGATTGCGGGGAATAGTCCGACACTGGCCTTCCGCAACCTGGCAGATACCAACCATTTTAAAAAGTACAAGCTGGTAAATGTTTGGGCTGAAGTACCGGTGGAACTGCGTTTTGCAGCTAATCCGGAGAACACCAACAAGAGCTGGAAATTTGCGGTGGGTGCGAAAGTGGGAACCATGCTGAATGCCCACACCAAGGGAAAGAACTTCCAGACCAAATCCGGAAGCGCCATCAACAATTACACAGAGAAGATCAATTCCAGGCGTTATTTCAATGCGTTGCGGATAGCAGCTACCGCCAGGATCAGCTATGGACCATTCGGGATCTTTGGCTCCTACCAGGTGAATACCCTGATCAAGGACAACCAGGGACCGCCTGTGCACCCGATGTCTGTGGGTTTAACGATCAGCGGACTCTGATATAAAAAGATTCATAAGAACGCGGGCCCCCTGGCCCGCTTTTTTTGTGCTAATTTTGCCGACCTGAGCAACCTTTAATAAAAGCGAATTGATAGAAAAAAAGCAGATAGCAGAAAATGAGCGCACCGTATTGGTGGGAGTGGTACAGAAGGATCAGAATGAGCAGCAGGTCACGGAGTACCTGGATGAACTGGCTTTTCTGGCAGAAACAGCAGGTGCTGAAACCGTGAGGCGATTTACACAAAAGCTGGCGCATCCCGACAGCAAAACCTTTGTAGGTAAAGGAAAGCTGGAAGAGATCAAAGACTATATCACCGGTAGGGATATCAACCTGGTCATATTTGATGATGAACTAACCGGCTCGCAGATTCTCAATATTGAAAAAGCATTGGGGGTGAAAACCATTGACCGCTCGGATCTGATCCTGGACATATTTGCCCGCAGGGCTAAAACCGCGCAGGCCAAAACCCAGGTGGAGCTGGCGCAGTATCAGTACCTGTTACCCCGACTCAAAGGGATGTGGAAACACCTGGAACGCCAGGGGGGTGGAATTGGAACCAGGGGTCCGGGTGAAACTGAAATTGAAACGGACCGCCGGATTGTAAAGGAGAAAATTGCCCTCTTACGGAGGCGGTTAAGCGAAATTGACAAACAGTCGTTTACCCAGCGCAAAGACCGGGGGGAATTTATCAGGGTAGCCCTGGTAGGTTATACCAACGTAGGCAAAAGCACGCTAATGAATATCCTCAGTAAAAGTGAGGTATTCGCGGAGAACAAATTGTTTGCAACACTGGATACGACCACGCGAAAAGTAGTGTTTGATACCACGCCCTTTTTATTAAGTGATACCGTAGGATTTATAAGGAAGTTGCCTCACCACCTGGTGGAGAGTTTCAAAAGCACGCTGGATGAAGTGCGGGAGGCAGATATTCTGTTGCATGTGGTGGATTTATCGCATCCGCAATATGAAGATCAGTTCAATGTGGTGAATAAAACCCTGCAGGAACTGAAGGTAACTGAGAAGCCGATGATCACGATCTTCAACAAGCTTGATCAGTACGAGAAGAATGTGTTTGATGAATGGCTGGAGCCCGAGGTGAAGACCCAGATATTGGAAGAAGTGCGGGAGCGTTGGGAGAATATCACCCTGGGCAATTGTGTGTTTGTATCTGCGATTGAGCGCCGGAACCTGGAAGGGTTGAGAGCAACGATTCTGAATAAAGTGAGGCAGTTGTACCGGGAGCGTTATCCGTATAAGACTGAGTTTTTCGGAACCTTCCAGTCCAACGAAGGGGAATAATCAATTTCATGGAACTCAACCGCACGCAAAACTGGGTCAAGATAGCCGAATCAGTTGGTGAGCTGCGCTTCAATAGCAACCAGATCGCGTTGGCGGAGTTGGAGGGAAGGCCTGTCTGCATAGGACGATACAAGGAGAAATTATTTGCATTTGCGCATAAATGTCCGCATGCCAGTGGCCTGTTTTCAGAAGGCTTTATAGATGCCCTGGGCAATGTGGTGTGCCCCTTACACCGGTATCGGTTCAGCATGGCGAGCGGGAGAAATGTATCGGGTGAGGGCTATTACCTGAAACACTGGCCCGTGGAGGAAAGAGAGGATGGGGTGTATGTTTGGTGTTAGCCCCACCGGTCGGGTGCCACCGGTCGGGTGAGGGAAACTCTAATTGTATTTTAATCGATCTTTAAAACTTTGGTAACATCCACATTGTAGTTTGTTCACATACGAA
>JAGKTB010000157.1:0-7007 GCA_018993145.1 Flavihumibacter sp. | reverse complement strand
CAGCATTTCAACCGGGTACAAGTGCATCATCAGCAATCACAGGGATACCGCAATCAAAGTGCGCTTCGCAGAAATTTTCTGAGCTGGCATAATAAAAGACAGGTATCGGATAAATACACAATCGGATCGCTGGTGCTTTATAGTGACCTGCAGTATGAAACACCGGGCGGACTTACACTTGCGCAATACAATGCTAATCCCAGGCAGTCGCGGCCGGCAGGCGGCCCCTTTCCTTCAGCTGAAGCTGCAAAAGCTGCTTTTTATCAGCAATCTTTTTATGGCGGATTGTATCAGCAATACATGCCCGGTTCCAGGCTCAGAATGGAAGCTACTGTATACGGAATGTATAACCGAATTACCAATCCTGCCATACGGAACTTTGAAAGAAGATCTGAGCCCTCTTTCGGAACACGTGCATTAATCGCTTATACCGCACCGTTATCCAGCGGAAGTATAACATTCACTGCAGGAGGAGAATGGCAAAAAGGATATTACCAGATCAACGTTTTCGGTAACCGTGGCGGAGAACAGGATACCCTGCAAACTTCTGATGCTCTCACACCTGGTAACGCCCTGGTCTTTGGGCAGGCACAATGGAAGCCGGATGCCAACTGGGAAATCAATGCCGGGTTAAGCTGGAATAATAATACAATCCGCATCATACGCGAATCGGTGGTACCTAATTATCGGTTTAGCACCGGCCAACAGGCAGAATGGGCGCCGCGTATTTCTATCTCAAGAAAATTAGGATCCGTCCTGGTTTATGGGCTGGCAGCCAGAGGTTTTTCTCCTCCCACCAGTTCCGAACTGCTGCCTTCCACCAGTGTAATCAATACTTCCTTAAAAGCTGAAGGGGGATGGAATTATGAACTGGGTATGCGTGGCAGATTTGCAAAACAACGGTTATGGTTAGATGCAAATATTTTCCACTTCCAGTTAAATGATGCCATCGTGCAGAGAAGAGATGCAAGCGGTGCTGACTTTTTCACCAACGCAGGCAGTACCAGGCAATGGGGTATTGAAATTGCTTCCCGTTACCAGCCACTCAAGCATACTTTTGGTTTCCGATGGCAGCCCTGGATCAGTTATACCTTCCATCCTTTTACCTATAAGGATTTTCGCCAGGTGGAACAGGATTTCAGCGGAAAGCGCATTCCGGGTATCGCAAGGCAAACTGTGGCAGCCGGATTGGATTTGTACCTGCTGATGCTGCAACTTCATATTACGTACCAGTATGTAGATCCGATATGGCTGAATGATGCCAACACCGCTAAGGCAAATGCCTATCAATTAGTAGGTTCCAGGCTGGAATCCCGAATTTTTAAGCGCCTCAGCATTTTTGCCGGGGCTGATAATTTACTTAATCAACGTTATAGTCTGGGTAATGATATCAATGCCATAGGAGGCCGATATTTCAATACCGCTGCTGGCCGAAACTATTTTGCAGGCATTCGGCTCCAGTAATGAAAATGACTATATTCGCGCCGTAATCGGTTTCTGTTGACAGACTTGCTGTTAACAGGATTAAAAGGGAAGTCCGGTTGATCCCGGCGCTATCCCCGTAGCTGTAATGTTATCAGGATCATTGTATCCTGCTGCAGATCCATAACCACTGTACGCCTGCTATATGCTTTGGTGAACGGGAAGGGGGTTTGCAGAAAACGAGCCAGAAGACCTGCCGCTTACAGGAAACCATATTCCGCTTTCGGGAGAAAAGCAGGGATATAAAAGGCCGGGTACCAGGTCGTTTATATTTCTACCATCCTTTTCCGGAAGCAGTCACGTTAATCTTTTTCACCAACATGAAAAGAACCCTGATTGTCGTGACTGCTGCAGTATTCAGCAGTCCGCTCTGGAGCCAGCAAAACCCAACAGACAGCAGCTCCTCTCCTCTTGAAGAAGTAATTGTTACTGCTAACAAAATCTCGCAGAAACAAAACAGCACAGCAAAAATTGTACAGGTAATCAATCGTGCAACCCTGGAGCAAAATGCCGGTCGTTCTCTTGCACAGGTATTAAATGAACAAAGCGGATTATTTCTATCCGGCTCTCAAAACAACCCGGGCACTGTTCCCAATCTCTACCTGAGAGGAGCAGGTAGTGCGAACACCCTAATTCTGATTGATGGCATGCCCGTAACAGATGCATCCGGTATTTCCATCGAGTTTGATATCAACCATTTTGCGGTGGACCAGATTGAACGGATTGAAATTTTGAAAGGCGCGCAATCCACGCTGTATGGATCAGATGCGGTTGCCGGAGTAATCAATATCATCACCCGAAAGAATGTGAGTAACCGAAAAATTGGTGGTAACGGACAACTTGCAGCAGGCAGCTTTAACACATACAAAGCAAACCTTGGAGTAAGCGGCCAATCCGGTAAAGTCAACTACAGCGCACAGTATAATCGCTTTCAGTCAAAAGGATTCTCCTCTGCTACGGATGCTTCTGGTGTCGGCAATTTTGATAAAGACGGACAAAAGCAGAACATGATCAACCTGGCGGCTGGTTTACAGGCAACTGCCAATTGGAAACTACAGGGCTATTATCAGTACAGCGATTACAAAACCGATCTGGATGATGCCGCATTCAGTGATGATAAAAACAGAACAGCCTACAATCGTCAACAGGTAATTGGTATTAAATCCATCCTGCAGTTACCAAAAGGACAGTTTGTTGTTCACAGTAATTATAACCGGATCAACCGTGATTACAGAGATCCTGTAAATGTTCCGGCTGGTCCTTCTGATTTCGATCCCAGCAGTGGTAATTACAAAGGCAATTCTTTTTTTGCCGAAGCCTATATCAATAGTACGATTCAACCCTGGTTCAGTTTACTGGGCGGTGTTGATTACAGGCGCAACCAGGCTGATATCGTTACCGACTTTGGCGGTTTCGGAAGCAGTTTGAGCAAGGATTCACTGGAAGCCAGCATGATGAGTGCTTATATTTCAGGTCACCTCCACAAAAACAACCGGTTTGGAATTGAATTGGGCGGTCGTTTTACCCAGCACCAGGATTTTGGGGATGCGTTTACTTATTCTGTCAACCCGTATTATTCCCCCATCGCACAATTGAAAATTTTCGCCTCGGCAGGATCTGCTTTCAGAGCTCCCTCTGTTTATAACCTGGCGAGTGAATATGGTAATTCCGCACTTTTACCGGAGCGATCCACTCAGCAGGAATTAGGAGTTCAGTACAACGCAAGATCCAATCGGTTTTTTGCCCGTGCCACTTATTTCAACAGAAACATAAAAGATATCATTCTTTTTGCTCCGCTCTCTGTTCCTCCTTTTGGGCAGTATCAGAATGGAGACAAGCAATCAGACCATGGCATCGAACTTGAAGTAAGGTGGAAACCAATTGAAAAAATCAGCCTAAGTGCTAATTACACCTTTGTAGATGGCGAGTTATCCACCTCCACTTCAAATGGCAAAGACACCAGTTATTTCAATCTTTATCGTCGCCCCAAACACAGCTTCAATATCAATAGCGGTTACCAGCTAACCAGTTCTCTGTTTATTGGCATTCACTACCGCTGGGTAGATAAAAGACAGGATCTTTTTTACAACAGCAATACATTCAGTACAGAACTGGCCGATCTGAAGCAATACTATAACCTGGACCTATATGCGAAATACCAGCTGCTGCCGCAACTTGCATTTTATGCTGATTTTAGGAACATTACCGATCAGGAGTATTTTGACGTGGCGGGATACAACGCGCGAAGATTCAATATGATGGCAGGAGTCATTTGGAAATGGTAGACAATCAGTGTCTTTTGCTACTGACCTGGTAGGCTTTACCGAGTTCAACCAGGTCCAGCAGGTTATTACAGTTCAGTTTTTTAAACAACCTTGATTTATGGGTACCCACCGTTGAGGTGCTGGTACCCAAAATCATGGAGATTTCGGTCAGGGATTTACCTTCCATCATTAGGGAGGCAATTTCGAATTCCTTGCTGCTCAGTTTTTCAAACGGATTAGCAGGCTCTTCCTGCTGTAAACCACTTGCGAGTTGAAGTGCCAGTTCCGAGCTTATGTACATCTTATTGTTCAACAGGGTTTCCACTGCTTTTTTCAGATCCTGGATACCTGTGTTTTTAGATAAAAAACCTTTTGCACCAGCCCTGATCAATCGGGGTGCATAGATATTTTCAGCACTCATGGAAAAGATCAGCACTTTGGCTTCCGGGAACCGCACTTTAATAAATTCCATAATACCAAACGTATCGGAGCCCGGCATATAAACATCCATTATGATCAGGTCAAACGTTCTTTCTTTTAATTTTTCAAGCGCAGATGCTTCATTGCTGGCTTCATGTATGGTGCAGGGACGAAACAATTCAGCCAGTACATGACCAATACCGGTTCTCACAACTTCGTGATCGTCAATGAGAAGAAAATGTTTCATATATACAAATTAATAAAAATACTGTATGAATGTAGGTTTTTTTCTACAGGAATTGCCAAGTTTGTCTATTGTCTGCAGACCTGGTTTGTATGCATCTTTGTGTTGTAAGTGGTCCGTTTCTAATCTGTATCCAATATCCTTTTCAAAACCGAACCGTCCAAACGCCAGGCACTGGTTAGTAGCGGAGTTTTTTATCTAAGGTTAATGAGCCAGGGGTGCGAAAACTTCTCACTAGAGAAAATTTTGTACCCTTTTGGTTTTTTCCTTTTTTTCACTGATCTTCTGATCACCTTATAACTATGAGTAAGATTGAATCAGGCATGTTGGAAGAATATGAGCGGATAATGGACGCATCCCTGGACATTATTTGCACTATGAACCGGGATGGCATGTTTACGCGTATCAGTAATGCAGCAACACGAATCCTCGGATATAACATAGAAGAACTGATTGGTAAACCATACCTGAGTTTCATTGAGGAGCACTATCAGCAGGCAACTGTTGCCATGTTGGCCAAAGCTATTAGTGGTCAGCCAGTCAGCTTTTTTGATAACAAGGTGATTTCCAAAAACGGACAATCCATCACTATCCGGTGGTCGATTAATTGGAACAAATCAGCACAAGCTCTTTTCTGCATCGGAAGGGATGTAACCGAACGGGTCAAAAATGAGCAACAACTTGAACAGTCGGAACGTTGGTACCGAAATCTGTTTCATCACAATCCTCTTCCCATGTGGATCATTGATCCGGATACCAAACAATTCCTGGAAGTGAACGAAAAAGCAATCAATCATTATGGTTACAGCCGGGAGGAATTTCTTCAGATGACTGCACATGATATCCGTCCGGAAACTGATCGCGAACGCCTTAAAAAAGTTCAACGAATCAGGGAGGGCAAAAACCTGGTTCATAAAGGAAGATGGAAACACATCAAAAAAAATGGCGATATCATTGACATTGAAATCACTTCTCACCAGATAGAATTCAATGGAAAGCTGGCTTCCCTGGTACTTTCCAACGATATTACGGATCGCCTGAAACTGGAACTTCAAAAAAAGGAAGAGGAACGAAATAAAATTGCACTGATCAATACTACAAGCGATATGATATGGAGTATTGATGCAAAGTATAACTTGCTTGCAGCCAACCGAAGTTTTATACAAACCACCGAGCGAACCTCTAATATTTCCATACAAATTGGAGATAATATGTTACTTGAAACAATCTATCCGAAAGAACATATACAATATTGGAAATCACTATACGACCGGGCACTAACAGGCGAATCCTTTCACATGCAAAGTCTTGATATTTATACGGAGCCGGGTGAAGAGATCTGGTGGGAAACCAGCTTCAATCCAATTCGGGAAGATCAGAAAATTGTTGGAGTTGCCTGTCATTCCAGAAATATCACCCAAAACAGAAAGTACCAATCCGAATTATGGCAGCTGAATCAGAAGCTGGAAACGGCCCAGAAACTGGCCAAACTGGGCTATTGGGAGCTAAACATGCAAACCAACGAACTCTTCTGGACCCATGAAGTGTATACGATCTGGGGCAGACACCCTTCTAATTTTCAGCCGAGTTTTGAACTGTTCCTGGAAACCCTTCATCCGGATGACAGGGAAACTTTCCTCAAAAAAAGAGCACAAGTCTTAAACGGAAATGATTCACTGGATTTTGAACACCGTATTCTGTTACCTGATGGCACTATCCGGTATGTACATGAAAGGGGCAACCTGTTTAAAGATCAGCATGGCAAACCCATGCGGTATAGTGGCACAGTGCAGGATATCACGCAGCGAAAACTATACGAGCAGGCCCTGGAAAAAGCAAACCAGGAATTGTCAGAAAGGGCAGAACAACTGTCCAGATCCAATGCCGAATTGGAGCGGTTTGCGTTTATAGCTTCCCATGATCTGCAGGAACCACTTCGAATGGTAAGCAGTTTTCTTCAACTGGTGGAAAAAAGATACAAGGACAAACTAGATGAAGCAGGCAGACAATATATTCAATATGCTGTTTCCGGGGCAGAGCGAATGAAAAAATTAATTAATGATCTGCTGGCCTATTCGAGGTTGGAAAACATGGCAGTGGAATTAACAGAAGTGGACATGAATCAGGTACTTAAAGAGGTTGTCCATAATTTGCAGGAAACCATTGCCGAAAACAATGCCATTCTTACCATTAATCCAATGCCGACACTAAGTAACGGCAATTTCTCCGGGCTGGTACAACTATTGCAAAACCTGATTGGAAATGCCATTAAATATCGAAGTGAGTTACAGCCAGAGATACGGATTAGTGCAAAAGAAGAAGATAATCATTGGCAGTTTGCTGTAAAGGATAATGGCATTGGAATAGAATCGGATTATTTTGAAAAGATTTTTGTCATTTTTCAGCGGTTACACAATATGTCAGAATATTCCGGAACAGGAATTGGTCTGGCAATCTGTAAAAAAATTGTAGAGCAGCACAAAGGTAAAATCTGGGTTTATTCCAAAGAAAATGAAGGTTCGACCTTCTATTTTACCATCAAAAAATAAATCTTTAAATTGATTAACAATCCAACCTATTGAAACAAACCCAGAGCA